>CBIHPZ010000214.1:0-6507 GCA_966211865.1 uncultured Aquabacterium sp. | reverse complement strand
GGGCAGCGCAATGGCTGAATTGGAGGTGCCGAAGTCGATGGCGCAGAAGTCGGGGGTGAGGGCGGACATGGCGCAATGGCAACAGCCCGGGGCCGCCAGGGCGCCGGGCTGTGGGTGTTCGAAAGGGGGCGCGATTCTAGGACCGACCGCGCCGTGGGGGCATCAGCCGCGCTGCGGTGCGGGCACCACCACGCGCGGCCGCGCCGCCGGCAGCTGCTGGCCGCAGAAGGCGTAGTTCAGCGCCGGGCGCTTGCCGCTGATCAGCTCGGCCAGCGCCTGGCCGGAGCCCGCGCCGTGCGTCCATCCCAGCGTGCCGTGGCCGGTGTTGAGCCACAGGTTGGCGATGCGGCTGCGACCGATGTAGGGCAGGTTGGTGGGCGTGCTGGGCCGCAGGCCGGTCCAGAAGTTGGGCGCCGAGGTGTCGGCCACGCCGGGGAACAGCTCTTCATAGCGCTGCACCAGCGCGGCGCAGCGCTTGCGGGCCGTGCTGCCGTCGAGCGAGGTGTCATAACCCGCAAGTTCAGCGGTGCCTGCCACGCGGATCTCGTCGCCCAGGCGCGAGATGGCCAGCTTGCGCGTGTCGTCCAGCAGGCTGACGACGCTGGCGTCGCCGGGGCGCTTCAGCTTCATCGTCGCCGAGTAGCCCTTGGCCGGGTAGACGTTCAGCCAGATGCCCAGCTGGCGCAGCAGCGGTGCGGTGTACGAGCCCATGGCGGCGACGTACTGGTCGCCGCGGACCGTCATCTGCGCCTGATGCTGCATGTGGCGCACGCGCACGCCGGACAGCGTGCCGCCTTCGCGCTCGAAGCCTTCGATCGCGGTGTCGTGCAGGAAGGTGGCGCCGCGCTCGCGGCACAGTGCGGCCAGGCGCTGGGTGAAGACGCGCGCGTCGCCCGATTCATCGCTGGGCGTGAAGGTGCCGCCGTGGATGCGGTCGCCGAAGGCGCGCAGCGCCGGTTCCACCGCCAGCACCTCGTCGCGGTTCAGCACGCGGCGGTCCACGCCGTGGCGGCGCATCAGCTCGGCGGCGGCGGCGCCGGCATCGAAGTCGGCCTGTGAGGAGAAGAAGTGCAGGATGCCGCGCTCCAGGCGCTGGTACTCGATGCCCGTCTGCGCCACCACGCCCTTCAGCGACTCATGGCTGTAGCGGCCCAGCGCCACCAGCTGGCGCACGTTGCGCTCGAAGGCGGCGTCGGTGCACTGCGTCAGGAAGGACAGGCCCCAGCGCCACTGGTGCGGGTCCAGCTTGGGGCGGAACAGAAGCGGCGAATCGTCGCGCAGCAGCCACTTGGCCACCTTCAGCGGCGCACCGGCATTGGCCCAGGGCTCGCAGAAGCTCACCGAGATCTGCGCGCCGTTGGCGAAGCTGGTCTCCAGCGCGGCGTCGGGCTGGCGGTCGATCACGGTGACCTGGTGGCCTTGCTGCAGCAGGTGCCAGGCGGTGGACACGCCGATGATGCCGGCGCCGAGAACGATGACTTTCATGGTGAGCGGGTCGGGTGGAAGTGAAGGGGGAGTTCAGTGGCCGCGCAGCAGGCCGATGGCGGTGGTGGCCATCACCAGCGCGATGAAGGCGTCGATGGCGCGCCACACGGCGGGCCGGGCCAGCCAGCGCGACAGGGCCGCGGCGCCATAGCCCAGCGCGGCGAACCACATCAGCGAAGCCAGGCCGGCGCCCAGCGCGAAGGCCTGGCGGCCGGCACCGTCGTGCCCGGCCGCCGCGGCGCCGAGCAGCACCACGGTGTCGAGGTAGACGTGCGGGTTGAGCCAGGTCACCGCCGCCGCGGCGGCCAGCGTCCCGCCCAGCGCGATGGTGTTGCCCTGGGTCGCGAGGGTGGCGCTGCCTTGCCAGGCGCGCAGCGCGGCGCGTACCGCGTACCAGGCGAGGAAGGCGGCGCCGAACCAGCGCAAGGCGTTGCTGGCGGCGGGCGACGCGGCAACCAGCCCGCCGAGGCCGAAGACGCCGAGTGCCGTCAGCGCCCAGTCCGAGAGCGCGCACAAGGCCACCACCGGCCCGACGTGCGAACGCAGCAGGCCGTGGCGCAGCACGAAGGCGTTCTGCGCGCCGATCGCGACGATCAGCCCGCCCATCATCAGCCAGCCCTGGCTGAAGGCGAGTGCGAGCGGCGAGGCGGACACGTTCACGGGTGAAGAAGGGGCGGCGGGCGAGTGGGCGCATTCTGGGCAGGCGCTGGCCTTTCATGAACACGAATCAAGAAATGTGTCGATTCATCAGTGGAGCTAATGTGGCGGTGAACGCCCACCTCGCCCTGCCGCTCTTTTTCCACGGCACGCCCATCCGCCCTTGCGCCGCGCTGCCGGGCTTCTCTTAGCATGCGCGCGGTGAAGAAACACCGCTCCACCGAGACGCGGGGCCGGTTGCTGTGCGCGCTGGCCCTGTCCCTGGCCGTCCTGGCCGCGCCAGCGCATGCCGTCAGCGATCCCAAGGCCTCGCGCTTCTATGAAGACGCGCTCAAGCGATTCGAGAACAAGGACCACGCCGGCGCCATCGTCCAGCTGAAGAACGCGCTGCAGCTGGACCGCGACAACCTGGCGGTGCAGGTGCTGCTGGGCAAGGCCTCGCTGGCCACGGGCCAGGTGGTCGCGGCCGAGGTCGCGTTCAACGACGCCTTGCGGCTGGGCGTCGACCGCGCCGAGGTGGTGGTGCCGCTGGCCCGGGCCTTGTTGGCGCAGGGCAAGCACAAGGAGCTTTTCGAGAACTCGCGTTTCGATCCGGCCGGGCTGCCATCGCCGGTGAAGTCGGTGCTGCTGCTCGTGCTCGCGTCCGGCAAGGCCGACCTGGGCGACCCCGCCGCCGCGCTGCGCCTGATCGAACAGGCGCGCAGCCTCGACCCGGCCGCCCTGGACGGATGGCTGGCCGAGATTCCGGTGCGCATCGTCGGGCGGCAGTTCCGCGAAGCCACGGCGGCCGCCGACAAGGCCCTCTCGCTGGCGCCCAAGAGCGCCGAGGCCTACTACCAGCGCGGCTCCATCGCCCACGCCACCGGCCAGCTGCAGCCTGCGCAGAAGGCGTACGACAAGGCGCTGGAACTGCAGCCCGACCATGTGGAAGCGCTGGTGGCCCGCGCCGGCCTGCTGCTGGACCTGGGCCGGACCGAGGCGGCCGAGCAAGACCTGGCAGCGCTGAAGAAGGCCGCGCCGGACGAGCCGCGGGCAGCGTTCCTGCGCGCCCTGCTGGCCGAACGCCGCGGCGACGCGCCGGCCGGCCGCGCCGCGCTGGCGGGCATCACCGGCCTGCTGGACCCGGTGCCGCTCGACTTCATCCGCTACCGCCCGCAGATGCTGACGCTGGCGGCGCTGGCCCACGCCGGCCTGGGCAACAGCGAAAAGGCCAAGCCCTACCTGGAGGCCCTGCTGCGCGTGCAGCCGGGCAGCTCGGCGGCCAAGCTGCTGGCGCGCATCCAGCTGAACGACCGCAACGTCGAGCTCGCCACCGGCACGCTGGAAACCTACCTGCGCGTGCACCCGGGCGACTCGCAGGCCGTGGCCCTGCTGGCGTCCGCGCTGCTGGCGCAGGGGCGGAACGCCCGCGCGACGCAGCTGATGCAGGCGGCGATGCGCATCGACGACTCGGCCCAGATGCGCACCATGATGGGCCTCAGCTTGCTGGGCGCCAAGCGGCCGACCGATGCGGCTGGCGAGTTCGAGGCCGCCTTCCGCAAGGACCCGTCGCGGGTCGAGGCCGGGACGGCACTCGTCTTCCTGTACATGCAGGCCGGCAAGACGGAGGCCGCGCACGCGGCGATGGCGCAACTGCTCAAGCACCGGGCCGATCACGCCGGCGTGCAGAACCTGGCCGGCATGCTGCGCGTCGCGTCCAAGGACCTCCCGGGCGCCCGCGCCGCCTTCGAGCGCGCCGCCAAGCTGGACCCGGCCTTCGACGCGCCGCTGCTGAACCTGGCTCGACTGGACGCCGCGGCGGGGCAGCCGGATGCCGCGGTGGCACGGCTGCGCACGTTGCTCTCGCACAACGAGCGCCACGTCGAAGCGCTGCTGGAACTCGGCCGCATCAGCGAAAACCGCGGCCAGACCGATGACGCGCGCATGTGGCTGGAGAAGGCGGAGGCGGCCAGCGTGTCCGAGGACATCCAGGCCGCCGTTGCGCTGGTGGAATTCCACCTTCGCGGGGGGCGCCCGGAAGCGGCGATGGAAGCGCGCAAGAAGCTCGTGGCGCGCTCGCCGAACAACCCGCGTGCGCTGATCGTCGGTTCCCGCGCCTTGCTCGCCGGGGGCGACGTCAAGGGCGCGTTGATCCAGCTGAACAACGCCGGCCGTCAGGCGTCCTATGACGCCAAGCTGCTGCTGGAAGTGGCCTTGCTCCAGGCCGGTGCGCGCGACCTGGCCGCCGCGGCCTACACGCTGGACAAGGCGCTGCAGGTCGATCCCGACTACCTGCCGGCGCAGGCGTTGAAGGTGGACGTGGACCTGCGCCGCAACGAGCTCGCCGCCGCCGAGGCACGGGCCCGCGAGGTGGCGACCAAATACCCCAAGAAGGCGCTCGGCTACAGCCTGCTGGGCGACGTGGCCCTGGTGCGCGGCCAGGCGGCCGTCGCGGCCGGGCACTACCAGCGCGCCCTGCAGGTGGAGCCACGCAGCGACACCCTGCTGAGGCAGTTCCGCGCCCAACACCTGGTCGACCCCGCGGCTGCCGTCCGGCTGGCGGAGCAGTGGCTGCGCAGCAATCCGAAGGACGGGCCGGTGATGCGCGCGCTGGCGGACGCCCATGCGGCGGCTGGCCGCTATCCGCAGGCCCGGGCGGGGTACGAGGCCCTGTTGAAGGTGCACCCGGCGGACGCCGATGCGTGGAACAACCTGGCGAACGTGCTGGTCCGCATGAAGGAGCCGGCCGCGGCGCTGAAGGCGGCCGAGGCGGCACAGGCCCGCAGCCCCGGCAGCGCGCACGTGTTGGGCACGCTGGGCTGGGCGGCCTTCCATGCCGGCCAGGCCGAGCGCGCGCTGCAGGCATTGCGCGATGCGCGGCTGCGCGATCCCGCCAATGCCGACACCCGTTTCTTCCTCGCCACAGTGCTGGCGTCCAATGGACGCGGCACCGAGGCCAAGGAGGAATTGCAGACGGCGCTCCGTGACGGACGCAGCTTCGCCCACGAAAAGCAGGCGCGCGCGCTGCTCGAAACGCTCAGGTGAGGGGTGGGCCGCAGTCCATCCCTATGTTTACATTGCGCCCCACGATGTCCGGGGCCCGCCTTCAAAGGCGTCTCGCCTGACGACCGACACAAGAAATCCGAGGAATCAACCTGATGATGGCCCTTGCTCACCGCATTCTTGCCGGCTCGACCCTGCTCGGCGGCTTGCTCCTCGCGGCACCCGCCTTCGCCCAGCAGACCTGGGGGACCGATTTCCAGACCTGCGCCGGCAGCAGCTCCCTGATGAGCTGTTCGTCCAGCGGCACCGCCAACATCGGCGCGGTCTCCGTGACGGCCTGGGGTGCGCGCACCAGCACCAGCACCAGCACCGCCGACAACACCTACAACAACAACTCCACCGGCAGCGCCTTCGCCGCCAGCACCCTGGGCGGCCCCTGGACCGATTCCGGCCTGGGCGTCTATTCCGGCAGCGACTCCACCTCGCCGACCCACGCGGTCGACAACCAGTTCTACACCGACGCGATCCTGGTCCACTTCTCCACCGCCGTGACGCTCAAGCAGCTGACCATCGGCTGGTCCAGCGGCGATTCCGACGTGTCCCTGTTCGCCTACACCGGCAGCACCGCGCCGACCGGCGCCGACGAAGCGGCCCGCGCCAACAGCGCCATGTCCGGGACCAAGATCTACAACGGCGTTGCCAACGGCGCCGTCAAGTCCATCGGCAGCTCCTGGAGCCTCGTGGGCAACTACGGCGACGCCGATGTCGGCGGCTCGGTCGATGCCCCTCTCAGCGTCAACAGCGGCAACGTGGCGTCGAGCTGGTGGCTGATCAGCGCCTACAACTCGCGCTTCGGCGGCACCTGTTCCACCGGCGCATGCGGCGACATGAACGATTTCTTCAAGGTCCTGTCGGTGGCGGGCACGGCGGTGGGTGGTGGCTCGGTGCCGGAGCCGGCTTCGCTGGCGCTGCTGGCGGTGGGCGTGGTCGGTGCCATCGGCGCATCGCGCCGTCGTGGCAGCAAGACCAGCGCCTGAACGCGCTTTCCCTGTCCGACGGGCCGGCCTTGTGCCGGCCCGTTTGCTTTTCGCCCGCCGTGCGCCGTGGCTGGCCGCCCGCGGCATCACGCAGCGCCTGATTGGCCTGCCTTCTTCACGCTTTTCGTTGCACTGGGCTGGGGCGTTGCGCCAGACACTTCCAGTCACAGGCGAGGAGGCCGGTATGTCTCAGATCCACAAGCCCTGGGGTTTGCTGCGAAGGATGGTGCCGCAACGGTCGGGCGCGGAGCGCCTGCCGGACCCGGCGGACATGGGCACGGCCTTCGGCCTGGATTTCTGCCTGTCCGAGCGGGCGCCCGGCGCTGACGACGCGACAGGGGAATCC
>CBIHPZ010000213.1:0-6509 GCA_966211865.1 uncultured Aquabacterium sp. | reverse complement strand
GCCCGCGCGGTGGTGAGCACGGCCAGCAGCCCGCTGCCCAGGTTGGCGCCCAGCACCAGGCCCAGCGCCACCAGCGGCGGCAGGATGCCGCTGGCCGCCAGGGTGGCGGTGAGCAGCACGATGGCCAGGCTGGAATAGGCCAGCACGGTGATCAGCGCGCCGACGAAGATGTCCAGCACCACCTCCTGCGGCAGCGCCACCAGCAGCGCGCGCACCGGCGGCGATTCGGTCAGCGGGCGCGTGGTTTCGCCGATGAGCTGCAGCGACATCAGCATCAGCCCTAACCCGATGGCGACGCGGCCAAGGCGGCCGGCCGTGGTCTTCTCGCGCGTCACGAAAAGCACCACGCCGACGAAGATCAGAAAGGGCGAGAGCCAGGACAGGTCGAAGGAGAAGGCCATCGCCATCAGGCTCGTGCCCATGTCGGCGCCCAGCATCACCGCCAGCGCCGCGCCCAGCGGCACCAGCTGCCGGCCCAGGAAGGACGAGACGATGAGGCAGGTGGCGGTGCTGGACTGCACCAGGCTGGTCACGCCCAGGCCGGCCAGGATGGCGGTGACGCGGTTGCCCATGCTCACCGCGAGCACGTGGCGCAGGTTCTCGCCGAACACGCGCAGGATGCCGGTGCGCACGATCTGGGTGCCCCAGACCAGCAGCGAAATCGCGGCGAGAAGATTCAGCAGGTGGCTCATCGAAGGTTCATCGTCTCCAGCCGCAGCAGTGGATCACCACGGCAATGAGTAGGTCTTCAGGTTCGTGAAGCTCTTCATCGCTTCCTGAACCCCTTCCTTGTACCCCAGGCCGGAGTCCTTGATGCCGCCGAAGGGTGTGAGTTCCAGCCGGTAGCCGGGCACCTCGCGCACGTTCACCGTGCCCACGTGCAGCTCGTTGACGAAGCGCTGGACCAGGTCGAGCCTGTTGGTGCACAGCGAAGACGACAGGCCATAGGCCGTGCCGTTGGCGATGGCGATGGCTTCGTCGACCGTGCCGAAGCGGATGATCGGCGACACCGGGCCGAAGGTCTCCTCGCGCACCACGGTCATCGCGGGGTCCACGCGGTCGATCACGGTCGGTGCGTACAGCGCGCCGTCGCGCCGGTGGCCGGCCAGCAGCCGCGCGCCTTGACTGATGGCTTCTTCGACCCGCGCCTCGAACAGCGTGGCCGCGGCCTCGTCGATCACCGTGCCCATCTCGTTGTGCTCGTCGCGCGGGTCGCCGTAGCGCCAGGCCCGGGTCTTCTCCACCACCAGCTCGGTGAAGCGGTCGGCCACGCCGGCCTGCACCAGCAGGCGCTTCACCGCCGTGCAGCGCTGGCCCGAGTTCTTGTACGAGCCCTGCACCGCCAGCGTCGACGCCTCGTCCAGGTCCGCATCGTCCAGCACGATGATCGGATCGTTGCCGCCCAGCTCCAGCACCACGCGCCGATAACCGGCTTTCGACGCGATGTACTTGCCGATGGCGACGCCGCCGGTGAAGGTGATCAGGTCCACCGCGGGGTTCGTCAGCAGCTCGTCGGCGATCTCCTGGGGGTCGCCGGTGATGACGCTGAGCATCTGGGGCGGCAGGCCGGCCTCGTACAGGATGTCGGCGAACAGCAGGGCCGAGAGCGGCACCTTCTCGCTGGGCTTCAGCACCATGCGGTTGTTGGTGGCAATGCTGGGCACCACCTTGTGCGCCACCTGGTTCATCGGGTGGTTGAAGGGCGTGATGGCGGTGATGACGCCCAGGAGCGGCTCGCGCTGCGTGTGCACGCGGCGCCTGCGGCCGTGCGGCGTGATGTCGCAGCTGAAGCTCTGGCCGTCGTCCTTCAGGCATTCGCCGGCGCCGAACATCAGCACGTCGGCCACGCGGCCGGCTTCGTACGTGCTGTCCTTCAGGCTGAGGCCGCTTTCAGCGGTGATCAGCGCGGCGATCTCGGCCGTGCGCGTGCGCACCGCGGCGGCGGCGCGGTTCAGGATGCTGGCGCGTTCGAAGCGCGACAGCCTGGCGCGGTAGGCGCGGGCGATGTCGAAACCCTGGCGCACCTCGGCCAGCGTCGCCTTGGGCACGGTGCCGACGACTTCGCGCGTGAACGGGTTGCGCACGGTGATCGTGCGGTCCGCACCGCGGTCGGCGCCAAGCTTCTCACCGGCGATGCGAAGGGCTTCGGCGCGCATGGTCACTGCGCCCGGTTCAGGGCCAGGTCGAAGGCATCGAAATTGCGCCAGCGGCGGCCTTCTTCGGTCTCCCGCTCCGCCCCTTCGATGCGCCGGTTGAGGACCAGCGGCACGCGCTGCTCGGACACCCCGCCGTGCGAGCGCAGCGGCACCTCCAGCGCGCTCAGGTCGTGCTTCGAGGCCGAGGTGCCGATGACGGTGAAGCGCTGGCTCACCACCACCACGTCGCCGATGCGGTCGGCCGGCAATTCGTAGGCGCTGGCAGCCTCTTCGCGCGACAGCACGCGTTCGACGCCCGGCACCGAAGCGATCAGCGCCATGGCGCGCGAGACGTCGCCATCGGCCAGGTACACCGTGGCGAAGGAGCCCAGCGCGCCGTGGTGCACGACGTAGGGATCGGTGATCGGCAGGATGGTGCGCGCCCGGCCCGCGCCCAGCCACGCATCGAGCCGGTCCTGCAGGTAGATGACGTCGGGCGTGCCGTCCATCTTCGTCTTCGCATTCATGCCGTGGTCCGCCGTCAGCGCGATCACGCAGCCCATGTCGTCCAATGCGGCCAGGTGGCGGTCCATCATCGAATAGAAGGCATTGGCGCCGGGGGTGCCGGGCGCATGCTTGTGCTGGATGTAGTCGGTGGTGGACAGGTACATCACGTCCGGCCGCTGCGTGCGCATCAAGGCCACCCCGGCGGCGAAGACGAATTCACTCAACTCCGCGCTGTAGACGTCCGGCACCGGCCGCTGCACGAGACCGAGCACGTCGGCCATGCCGTGCTCGCCTTCGGTCACCTGGTCGGCCTTCTCGGACGAGAAACAGATGCCGCCCGCCATGCCGTGGCCCAGCAGCTTGCGCAGCTTGTCCTTGGCCGTCACCACGGCGCAGCGCTTTCCCGCGCGCGACAACGCGGCCAGGATGGTCGGCGCGCGCAGCCACTTGGGGTCGTTCATCATCACCTCGGTGCCGGTCTCGGCATCCAGCAGGTAATTGCCACAGATGCCGTGCACCGAGGGCGGCGCGCCGGTGACGATGCTGAGGTTGTTGGGATTGGTGAAGCTCGGCACCACGCAATCGGCGACCAATGCGGTGCCATTGGCGAGCGTGCGTTTCATCCACGGCATGTGGCCGAAAGCCACGGCCTGGGCCAGGTAGTCGGGCTCGCAGCCGTCGACACAGACGACCACCGTGGGTTGCTTCGGCAGCGCATAGCGCCGGCCATTGACCTCAAGCATCGGACGTGGCCTTTCCGGGCAGGGTGCGGCCCGATCGCACCGAGCGTACCGACACGGCCCCCGGCTTCGCCGCGGGTGCCGGGTGCTGCGGCGTGTTGTTGGTGACCGTGCGGTCCTTGCTGACCATCACGTGCTCGCGCATCGCGCGGCCGGCGGCCTCGGGGTCGCCCGAGGCAATGGCCTTGACGATGGCGCGGTGCTCGCCGGCCGAGATCGGCAGCAGCTTGGCATCGGCGAGATTGAGCCGCCGAAAGAGCGACAGCTCGTTGATCAGCCGCCGGTACAGCGTGGTGAGCTTGCGGTTGCCGGTGAATTCCACCAGCTTGTCGTGGAAGTCGAGGTTCAGCAGGTGGTAGCTGTCCGCGTCGCCGGCCTTCACCGCCTTTTCCATCGCCTCCACCATCGCGCGCACGGCCTTCAACTGCTCGGGCGTGATGCTGGTGGCCAATTGCCGGCCGACGGATTCATCCATCATGGCGCGCAGGTCGTAGATCTCCACGGCTTCATCCAATGGGATGTTGCGCACGAAGACGCCGCGGTTCTTTTCCTGCCGCACCAGGCCCGCTTCCTCGAGCATGCGGAAGGCCTCGCGCACCGGCCCGCGGGAAACCCCCAATCCGGCCGCCAATTCAGCCTCGATCAGCTTGGCGCCCGGCGCCAGTTCACCCTGAAGAATGCGCCGCTCGATCTCCTGCTGCACCACCGAGGTGAGCGAACTGGACTGCAGCAGCGCGATCGTGGGGTGCGGGTGGCGCTTCATGGGGCGCATTGGATGCGCCGGCCGGTAGATTGTCAACAATCAGCAAAATACCGTTGACACACTTCGAAGCAGGCGGATAGATTGGTCCGTCGCCAATGCGGCCGCACCAGCCTTCGCGCACCAGCCTTTGCGCGTGCGAAGTGGCGTGCGCCCCACGGCCGGCCTTCGTGTCCCTCGCGTCTTTCCCGTCTGAATGCACAGGAGAAGTTCATGCGAATTGCGGGTTTCCACTGGGCCTTGCCGCTCACCCTGCCACTCACCGCGCTGACCCTGGCACTGCCGGCCGCCGCGCAGAAGACCACCCTCACGGTCTACACCGCCCTCGAGACCGACCAGCTGAAGGCCTACCAGGAAGGCTTCAACAAGGTCAATCCGGACATCGAGCTGAAGTGGGTGCGCGATTCCACCGGCGTGATCACCGCCAAGCTGCTGGCCGAGAAGGCCAACCCGCAGGCCGACGTGGTGATGGGCGTGGCCGCCTCCAGCCTGGCGCTGCTGGACAAGAACGGCATGCTGGAACCGTACCGGCCGCTGAACCTGGACGCCATCATGAGCCAGTACCGCGACAAGAAGAACCCGCCCGCCTGGTTCGGCATGGACGTGTGGGGCGCCACCCTGTGCTTCAACACCGTGGAAGCGCAGAAGAAAGGCATCCCGAAGCCGGTGAGCTGGCAGGACCTGCTGAAGCCGCAGTTCAAGGGCCAGATCGTGATGCCCAACCCCGCCTCGTCCGGCACCGGCTTCTTCGACGTCACCGCCTGGCTCACGCTCTGGGGCGACGACAACGGCAAGGGCAACGGCTGGCGCTACATGGACAAGCTGCACGAGAACATCGCGCAGTACACCCATTCCGGCTCCAAGCCCTGCAACATGGCCGCGGCCGGCGAATACGTGGTGGGCATCAGCTTCGAATACCGCGCCAACACCAACAAGGCCAAGGGCGCGCCCATCGAGCTGGTGTTCCCGAAGGAAGGCCTGGGCTGGGACCTGGAGGCCTTCGCGATCCACAAGGGCACGAAGAAGCTGCAGGCCGCCCAGAAGCTGGCCGACTGGGCTTCCAGCAAGGACGCGATGCTGCTGTACGGCAAGAACTTCGCCATCACCGCCCAGCCCGGCGTGGCCGAGCCGCTGGCCAGCGTGCCGAAGGACTACGAGTCGCGCCTGGTGAAGATGGATTTCGCGACCGTGGCCGAAGGGCGCGAGCGGGTGCTGGCCGAATGGACCAAGCGCTACAACGCCAAGTCCGAAAAACGCTGACGTGAACAAGGCGCGTCCTTCGCAGGCGGATGCCGGCGCCTACCTGCAACTGGCCGGCATCCACAAGGCTTTCGGCGCCTTCACGGCACTGCAGAGCATCGACCTGTCGATCGCGAAGGGCGAGTTCGTCTGCTTCCTGGGCCCCTCGGGCTGCGGCAAGACCACGCTGCTGCGCATCATCGCGGGGCTGGAGGAGCAGACCGCCGGCCGCATCACGCTGGCGGGCCGCGACATCTCGCGCCTGCCCCCGGCCGAACGCGACTACGGCATCGTCTTCCAGTCCTACGCGCTGTTCCCGAACCTGACGATCGCCGACAACGTGGCCTACGGCCTCGTGAACCGCAAGGTGCCGAAGGCGCAGGCGCTGGCGCGCGTCACCGAACTGCTGGCGCTGGTGGGCCTGCCCGGCTGCGAGGGCAAATACCCGGCGCAGCTCTCCGGCGGCCAGCAGCAGCGCATTGCGCTGGCGCGGGCGCTGGCCACGTCGCCGGGCCTCTTGCTGCTGGACGAGCCGCTGTCCGCGCTGGACGCCATCGTGCGCGTGAAGCTGCGGCAGGAAATCCGCAGCCTGCAGCGCAAGCTGGGCGTCACCACCATCATGGTCACGCACGACCAGGAAGAGGCCTTCGCGGTGGCCGACCGCATCGTGGTGATGAACCAGGGCGCCATCGAGCAGGTGGGCTCGGCGCTGGACGTCTACCGCGACCCGCAGACCCTGTTCGTCGCCGATTTCGTCGGCCGCATCAACGCCCTGCCCGCGGTGCGCGAAGGCGACGACGCGCTGCGCGTGGGCGAGCAGCTGTTCCGCTGCGAACCCGGCACCCTCAACGGCCACCCGCACGGCCGCGAGCTGCGCATCTACCTGCGGCCCGAGGACGTGCTGGCGCGTCCGATCGAAGCGGGCGACCCCAACGTGTTCGAGGCGCAGATCGACAAGATCGAATTCATGGGCCCGTACTGCCTGGTGCGCGTCACCAGCGCACCGCTGGGCGCGCACAAGCTCACGGTGTACCTGTCGCTGAACTACCTGGCCGAGGCGCAGTTGCAGGTGGGCAGCCGGCTGCCGCTGCGGCTGCTGCCGGACCGCATGCGGGTGTTCGGCTAACT
>CBIHPZ010000212.1:0-6511 GCA_966211865.1 uncultured Aquabacterium sp. | reverse complement strand
CGGTCTTCGCGCAGATAACGGTCGAAGACCATGGCCACGGCGCGGACCAGGTACCAGCCGGCGGCCGTCACCTGCACCGCGCCGGGTTCGATCTCGACCAGGCCGGCGTCGGCCATGGGCTGCAGCTGCTTCAGCTCCGCGGCGAAGTAGTCGCGCATCGAGACCAGGTGCGCAAGCTCGATCGATTCGAACTCGACGCGGCCCTGGCACATCAGCGACATGATGACGGCGCGGCGCACCAGGTCGTCGCGGTTCAGCGCAATGCCGCGCTGCACCGGCAGCTGGCGTTGGCGCAGCGCGTCGTAGTACTCGGGCAGGGTCTTGGCGTTCTGGTAGTAGCTGGCGCCCACGCGGCCGATGGCCGAGACGCCCAGGCCCACCAGGTCGCAGTCGGGCTGGGTGCTGTAGCCCTGGAAGTTGCGGTGCAGGCGGCCCTGGCGCTTGGCCACGGCCAGCGCGTCGCCGGGCAGCGCGAAATGGTCCATGCCGATGTACTGGTAGCCGCGGCCGATGAAGCCGGCGATGGCGTTGCCCAGCATCGCCACGCGCTGCGCGGCGGGCGGCAGCGTGGCCGCGTCAATCCGGCGTTGGGGCTTGAAGCGCTGCGGCAGGTGCGCGTAGGCATACAGCGCAATGCGGTCGGGCTTCAGCTCGCCGATCTGCTGCACGGTGCGGGCAAAGCTCTCGGGCGTCTGTTTCGGCAGGCCGTAGATCAGGTCGGCATTGATGGAGGTGAAACCCAGCTGCCGCGCCGACTGCATCAGCGCCGCCACCTGCTCATAGGGCTGCACCCGGTGAACCGCCTGCTGCACGGCGGGGTCGAAGTCCTGCACGCCGAAGCTGAGGCGGTTGAATCCCAGCTCGCGCAGGTGCGCCAGGCGCTGCGGCGTGACGGTGCGCGGATCGACCTCGATCGACTGTTCGGCCTGCGCCGGGATGCGGAAGGCCGCGTGCAGGGTGCGCATCAGCTCGGCCAGCTCGGCGTCGGACAGGAAGGTGGGCGAGCCGCCGCCGAAATGCAGTTGAGACACCGTGGGACGCGACTGCCCGCCCAGCGATTCGCGCACCAGCGCCACTTCCTGCGCCAGCGCAGCCAGGTATTCGGTGGCGCGTTCGTGGTGGCGGGTGATGACCTTGTTGCAGGCGCAGTAGTAGCAGACCGATTCGCAGAACGGCACGTGCACGTAGATGGACAGCGGCGCGGTACCGCCCACGGTGCCACCATCGCCGCGCTGCGCGAAGGCGCGGCGGCACTCCTCGGCACCGAAGGCCTCGACGAAGCGGTCGGCCGTGGGGTAGGAGGTGTAGCGGGGCCCGGGCTGGTCGAAGCGGCGCAGCAGTGATTCAGGCAGCAGGCCGGCGGCCAGGTCGGCCTGATCGACGCCAGCGGCCACCGCGCCGGGAACAGGGGTGAGTACGGCGGAAGACATGCCGGCGATGCTGCGCCGGACGACCTGCCGCCGGCTTGATGCAGCGCAAGCCCGGTGCGCCGGCCCCCTCGAACAATGGCCGGCATTGAGCCCGATCACGAGTCCCAGACATGCCCACCACCGCCACCGCCCAGCACGCACCGCATGAACAGGCCACGGAGAAGCCGATCGAGATCAAGGCCGCCGGCCTGAAGGTGGCCTGCTCCAGCTGCAACCTGCGCGAGCTGTGCCTGCCGGTGGGATTCTCCGAGCCCGAGCTGCAGCGGCTGGACACGCTGGTGGCCACCCGCCGCAGCGTGAAGCGCGGCGAGGCGCTGTTCCGCATCGGCGAGCCTTTCCAGGCGGTGTACGCGGTGCGCACGGGCTTCTTCAAGACCCGCGTGTCGTCGGAAGACGGGCGCGACCAGGTGACGGGTTTCCAGATGGCGGGCGAGCTGCTGGGCCTGGACGGCATCAGCACCGACAACCACACCTGCGACGCGGTGGCGCTGGAAGACTCGCAGGTCTGCGTCATCCCGTATGCGCAGCTGGAGCAGCTGTCGCGCGAATTCACCGACCTGCAGCGCCAGTTCCACAAGATCATGAGCCGCGAGATCGTGCGCGACCAGGGCGTGATGCTGCTCTTGGGCAGCATGCGCGCGGAAGAGCGGCTGGCCGCCTTCCTGCTGAACCTGGCGCAGCGGCTGAAGGCGCGCGGCTTCTCGCCCAGCGCGCTGGTGCTGCGCATGACGCGGGAAGAGATCGGCACCTACCTGGGCCTGAAGCTGGAAACCGTGAGCCGCTGCTTCTCCAAGTTCCAGGACGACGGCGTGCTGCAGGTGCGGCAGCGGCAGATCCGCATCGTCGACCAGGCGGCGCTGGAGAAGATCGTCAACGGCCACGCCTGCTGAGGCGCGAACGCCGCGGGTGACCGCGGGCGTGGCGGCGCTGGATTCCAGACGAGCGGGAACACTTTTCCCGCCGCCTGCGCGGTGACGGGCATAGCATCGGCCGGTTGCACGACCCCCAGGCACGCCCATGAACCGTCCGTCGCTCGATACCGCCACGCTCGCCGCCATCGCCGGCGAGTCCCTTGCCGCGCTGGACGCGCGACGCCAGATCACGCCCTTCTCCGCCCGCATCGACGGCTTCCGGCTGGCCGACGCCTACCGCGTGGGCGCCGACGTGCGCGCCCGCCGCGTGGCGCGCGGCGAGCGGCCGCTGGGCCGCAAGATCGGCTTCACCAACCGCACCATCTGGGCCGAGTACGACGTCTGGGCGCCGGTGTGGGGCACGATGTACGACAGCACGGTGCAGCGCCTGGCCGGCGCCGACAACCGTTTCTCGCTGGACCGGATGATCGACCCGCGCATCGAGCCCGAGATCGTCTTCGGCCTGGCGCACGCGCCGGAGGCCGGCATGGACGAGGCCGCGCTGCTCGGCTGCGTCGACTGGGTGGCGCACGGCTACGAGATCGTGCAGTCCATCTACCCGGACTGGAAGTTCACCGCGGCGGACACCGTGGCCGCCTTCACCCTGCACGGCGCGCTGCTGGTCGGCCAGCCGCGCTCGGTCGGCGACGATCCCGCCGGCTGGCGCGCCGCGTTGTCCAGCTTCGAGATCACGTTGAGCTGCGACGGCGCCGAGGCCGACCGCGGCCAGGCCGCCAACGTGCTGGGCGGCCCGCTGTCGGCGCTGCGCCACCTGGTGGAGCTGCTGGCGCAGGATTCGGCGCAGCCGCCGCTGGCCGCGGGCGAGATCGTCACCACCGGCACGCTGACGCGCGCGCTGCCGATCAAGCCTGGCCAGCGCTGGCAGACGAAGCTGCACGGCCTGGCGCTGCCGGGACTGGACGTGCACTTCGACTGAACGCGGCCCGCGGCAGGCCGCGCTTCAATTCACTTCACTTCGACGATGCCGTTCGATGCGCCGTCGGGCCGGAAGATCTGGAACTTGTCGCCCTCGCGCTTCACGGTGAAGCACATCTCCTGGCCGCCGCGCAGGCCCTTCCAGGTGGCGCAATAGCCCTGCTCCCAGGGGCGCCAGCTGCCGCTGTCCGGCATGGAGCCCACCAGCAGTTTGGCCGTGCCGTCGGCGTTCATCGTCATTTGCACCCGCGCCCCGTTGGCCGCGCGGCCGACGACTTCCTTGCCAACCCACTGCGCCTGGATCTCGGCGCCCGTGACGGTCTCCGTCTGTGCCGACGCGCACGTGACCACGCCAGCCAGCGCAAGGCCGGCGACCACATGAATGTTCATGGCTGCTCTCCGTCCCGTGAAGGAAACGGCGAGTTTGCTGCGGCCGCCGCCAGGCCACAAGCCCATCAGCGGACGGACGCGCCTATCGCTCGAAAGAAGCGTCCATTGCAGGAGGCTCAGGCCCCTTCACCGCCCAGGCGCCGCAGCTTGGCCAGCCAGGCCTCGCGCTGCTCCGGGCTCAGGCCCTCGACGGTGCCGACCAGGGTTTCGTGGATCGGCGCGATGCCGACGAAGCCCAGGATGTTGCGCTCCAGCGCCTTCAGGCTGTGCGCGCGGAAGTACCAGCGGTAGACCAGCGCCGGCATGCCCATCGTCACGACGATGCGCGCCGACCGTCCGGCCAGCAGCTTCTTCGGCATCTGGCCCTCGGTGAACCGCGACAGCGCGAACCCCGGCCGCGCCACCTGTTCCAGAAAGCCCTTCACCAGCGCCGGCATGCCGCCCAGCCACAGCGGGAACAGCAGCACCAGGTGCTGGGCCCAGGCGATGTCGGCCTGCGCCGCCGCAAGCCCGGCGGGCAGCACGCCCTCGTCCCAGTCGGCCTTGCTGCGCAGCAGCGGGAAATCGAGCGTGCCGACGTCGAGCCGGCGCACGTCATGGCCGGCGGCCTCGGCGCCCGCGGCATAGGCGTCGGCCAGCGCATGGCAGAAGTGCGGGCGGGTGGTGTCGGGATGGCCTTGCAGGAGGAGGATGCGGGGGGAGCTCATCCATGGATGTTCCGGCGCCTTGGGCCGATCCACCTTGCGACAGGACAAGGCACCGCCAGGGCGCGGCAGCGGCGTCCCTCCCGCCAGGCGCTGCAGCACCCGGCACGCCCTTCGCGGGAACGTGCACAGGGCGATGGACAGCGCCCTCAGGCCAGCTTCAACGGCAGCTCCCGCTGCGGCTTGGCGCCGGCGCGGCGCAGCGCGTTGGCCAGTGCCGGTGCAAACGGCGGCAGGCCCGGTTCGCCCATGCCCTTGGGTGGGTCGATGCTGGGCACGATGTGCACGGCGATCACCGGCGCGTCGGTCAGGCGGGCCACCGGGTAGTCGCCGAAGTTGCTTTGCTGCACCACGCCGTCCTTCAGCGTGATGGCGTTGCCGGGCAAGGTGGTGGACAGGGCCATCACCGCCGCGCCCATTACCTGCGCTTCCACGGTACGCGGGTTCACCGCCAGGTTGCAGTGCACGCCAGCGGTCACCGCGCCGATCTGCGGCTTGCCGTCCTTCAAGCCGGCTTCGACCACGTAGGCCACCACCGATTCGAAGCTCTCGTGCACCGCCACGCCCCACTGCATGCCGGCCGGCAGCGTCTTCCTGCCATAACCCGCTTTGTCAGCGGCCAGCTGCAGCGCGGCGCGGTGGCGCGCATGCTCCGGACCGGCGCCCATCAGCTTCAGGCGGTAGGCCACCGGGTCCTGCTTCGTCGCCTCGGCGATCTCGTCGATCAGGGTCTCCATCACGAAGGCGGTGTGGGTGGAACCGACCGAGCGCCACCACAGCACCGGCACGTTCAGCTTCGGATGCGTCACCGCCAGGCGCATCGGCACGTCGTAGGGGTCGCGCATGCCTTCCACCGTGGTGGCGTCCACGCCGTCCTTGACCATGAAGCCCTCGAAAGGCGTGCCACCGACGATGCTCTGGCTGACGATGCGGTGGTCCCAGGCCAGCACCTTGCCTTCGGCGTCGAAGCCGATCTCGGCCTTGTGCAGGGTCATGGGCCGGTAGTAGCCGGCGCGCATGTCGTCCTCGCGGCTCCAGATCACCTTCACCGGCGCGCGCTGGCCCGCCGCGGCCAGGGCCTTTGCCACGGCCACCGATTCCAGCAGGTATTCACTGCTGGGCACGGCCCGCCGGCCGAAGCCGCCGCCCCCCATTTGCACGTGGATGTGCACCTGCTCGGGCTTGAGGCCGGTGGACTTGGCGATGGCCATCGCGTCCACGCCCGGCATCTGCGAGGCGGTGTAGACGTCGCAGCGATCGGCCTTCAGGTCCACGGTGCAGGCCAGCGGTTCCATCTGCGCGTGGTTGAGGTAGGGGAAGACGAACTCGGCGCTCAGCTTGTTCGGCGCGGCGGCCAGCTTCGAGACGTCAGCGCGGAACCGCTCGCCCGGCGCCAGGCTGGTCGCGCTGGCGGCCAGTTCGCGGTACTGCGCCAGCTGCTTGGCGCTGTCCACCTTCTCGACCTTGCTGGTGTCCCAGTTCAGCTTCAGTGCCTCGCGCGCGGTCTTGGCCGGCCAGTAGCCGTCGGCCACCACCGCCACGCCGCGGCCGCCACGGTCCAGGTCCACCGGCAGCACGGCACGCACGCCGGCCACCTTCTTCGCCGCCGCGTCGTCCACGCTGGCCAGTCCCGCCCCGAAGACCGGCGGGTGCGCGATGACGGCCACCTTCATGTTCGGCAGCTTCACGTCCATGCCGTAGGGCTGGCGGCCGGTGGACTTGGCGCGCGAGACCTTGAGCCCCGTGGGCTTGCCGATCAGCTTGAAGTCCTGCGGGTTCTTCAGCGTGACCTGGGCCGGAATGGGCTGCTTCATCGCCGCGTCGAACAGCGTGCCATAGGGCGCGGACTTGCCGCCGCCGCTGACCCGGCCGTTCTCGGCCTTCAGCTGGTCGGCCGGCAGCTTCCACTGCTCGGCCGCGGCGGCCACCAGCATCAGCCGCGTGCGCGCGCCCAGTTCCCGGTACTGGGTGTAGCTGTTCTTGACGGAGTTGGAGCCGCCGGTCAGGTGCATGCCCATCACGGGGTCGACGTAGTTGGGCGCCGCGGTGCCGAAGGCGGTGCGCACGCTGGCCCAGTCCACGCCCAGCTCTTCGGCGCAGGCCATGGCCAGTGCGGTCTCGATGCCCTGCCCCATGTCCA
>CBIHPZ010000211.1:0-6514 GCA_966211865.1 uncultured Aquabacterium sp. | reverse complement strand
GCCCCGAACAAGGCGGTGCCGTTGCGGCCGTTCAGCGGCAGGCCGAAGCGCGGCTCGCCGGGCACCGCGGCCCGCACGGCGCTGGAAGCCGCACTGGCGCCGCCAGGGCCCAGCGCGGTGACCTGGTAGTACCAGACGCCCTTGGGCGGCTTGTCCGTGTGGGTCAGCACTTCGCTGGCCGCCACCGTGGCCAGGTGGGTGAAGGGGCCCGAGGCCTTGGGACCGCGCTTGACCGCATAGGACGTCGCCCCGGCGCTGCCCCACCACGACAGCACGACCTGGCCGTCGCGGACCGGGGCGGTGAGGCCGGACGCCGGCTTCAGCGGGCCCGCATAGGCGGGACGGCGGTGGATCAGCGTCGGCCACCAGATGTCGTCGCTGCTGCCGCCGTACTTCGGCTCGCAAAGCGCCACCATGCGCGCGACGTTCGGCGCCGCCAGCCCCATGCGGTTCACGTAGTGGTTGTAGATGGGCTCCCAGGCGTTGCGGCCGTGCTGGAACGACTGGTTCACCTGGGTCCACAGCGCCGTGTGGGGCTGCGACGGATCGTGTTCCCGTGCAAACGGCATCGGGTAGGTCTTGCCGTTCTCGTCCAGCAGGTTGGAGCGCGCCACGTACTCCGCCGCCGCCAGGAAGCGGTTGTTGTACATGCCGTAGAGGTCGTCGCCCTGGTTCCAGGCCATCTCCAGCAGGTCGCCGCCCAGCGACATGCCCAGCGTGGCGTGGCCCTGGTCGCGGCCGCTTTCCTCCCATTGCCCGAAGTGGCCCGGGTGCATGAAGTACACGCCGTGCAGGATCGAGCCGTTGCCGAAGGTCCGGAGCGTGCCGCGGTTGTTGCCGGCGTAGCCGTCGCAGGCCAGCCGGTACAGGTCGGGCTTGTCGCAAAAGATGCCGATGGCCAGGGCGCCCACCAGGGAGGCCAATTCCCAGTTGGCATGGGAGCCGATGCGCCCGTCGCTGAGGTGCCAGGACGAGACCGACGCGAAGACCTGGAGCAGCATGTCCTGGAAGCGCTTCAGGTTCGCCGGCGGCCAGCCCGGGTAGCCGCGCATGATTTCGCCGATCTGCGCCCACTGGTGGCCCTGCATGCCGGCCATCAGGATGAAGGTGTGGTCGTCGTGCGCGGTCGATCCCGGCGGGACCGTGCCGACCTCCTTCAGCGTGCTGGCCCACGCGTCCAGGAACTCCACCGCCTTGTCGGCGTAGCGCGTGTCGTCGGACAGCTTCCAGCGCAGCGCCAGGCTCCAGGCGCGCCAGATGTCGACGTACATGTTGTTCTTGCTGCCGTCGGCCCGGTAGACGGCGGGCAGCGGGTAGGGCCGGGTGTCCAGGGTGGCGAAGCGATCGGCGCACAGCTTGTTCCACCAGCCGGTCCACGGCTCCTGGCCGGCCTTGATGTGGGCGCGGATGCGGGCGAAGTCGGCTTCGGTGACCAGCAGCCCCGGGTGGCGGAAGACGCCGCTCTGCGAGGCCGGCCCGGGCGGCGGCACCTGCGCAGCCGCGGGGCCGCTGGCCAGCAGCGGGAGCCCGGGCAGCAGACCCAGGCTGAGCGCGAGGGCCCGCCGCGCGGCGTCGGGGTGCTGGGGGGGTGTCTGGTCTGTCATCGGCCGCCTGATCGGTCAAGTTGGGCCCGCCCGATGTCCCACACACCGGGCGCGGCTGCGGCTTTGTAATCAGTTCTGATCAATCGGCGCATGAACTATTTGGCGATGATGAGTTCTGTTGCATCCAGACGCAAGGCACACACGAACCCGCTTGTCCCGGCGCCGCTTCAGTACCCGCGGTGCCGATCCACCGCGTTGGGCAGCGGCCGCCCGGCGTCCAGGCAGGCCAGCCCGTCGACGAACTGCCGCGCCACGGTGGCGAAGGACGATTGCGCGGCGATGTGCGGCGTGACGGTGATGCCCGGCGTGGTCCACAACGGGTCGTCCGCCGGCAGCGGCTCGCGCTGCTGCACGTCCAGGGCCGCGCCGGCCAGCTGGCCGCTGGCGACGGCCGCGATCAGGTCCGCCTGCACCACGTGGCCACCGCGCGCCACGTTGATCAGGTAGGCACCGCGCCGCATCGCGGCGAAGGCGCGCGCATCGAGCAGGCCGGTGGTCTCGGGCGTCAGCGGCAGCGCGACGACGACGATGTCGCTGCGCCCCAGCAGCTCGAACAGGTCGCCCGCCGCGCGGTGCCAGCCTTCCACCGAGAAGCCCAGCGCCTGCAGCGGCGGCGCCAGCGCGCGGCCCACCGCGCCCCAGCCCAGCACCGCCACGTGCGGCCGCGCGGCGGCCATCGGGTGGCGGCGCCAGCTGCGTTCGCGCTGCTGCGCGTCGTACAACGGCTGCTGGCGCACGTGGCGCAAGGCCATCAGCGTCACGTACTGCGCCATGCCCACCGCCTGGTCGGGGTCGACCACGCGCGACACCGGCACCGCCGCATCGAGGTCGGGCACCAGCAGCTTCTCGACGCCGGCGGCCATCGAGCAGACCCAGCGCAGCGCCGGCAGGCGGCCGGCCAGGCCAGGTGGGAAGAACCAGCCCAGCACCACGTCGACGCGCGCCAGGTCCTCGTCGCTCAAGGGCCGTGGGTCGGGCAGCAGCACGTGGCCGGGGGCCAGTGCCTGCACTTCAGCCGCCAGCGCGGGGGACATGGATGGGTCGGGCGGCAGCAGCAGGATGGTGTGGCGTGGGCTCATGGCTTCAGTGTGCGACGCGCACGCCGGGGCCGCTGCCGCGCGATTGACAGCGCCCCATCCCCCGCCGACCATGCGCGCTGATCCAACCACCGACCGACGAGGAGACGGCCATGCCGAAGGGACAGCAACGCAGCAACAAGGAAGCCAAGAAACCGAAGAAGGACTCGTCGCCGGCCAAGCCGCTGTCGCCGGGCGCGGTGATGCCGACCATCGTCACCGTGGTGCCGGAACGCGGCAAGAAGAAGAACAAGTGAACCCGCGCGGTGCCTGGGCGGCTACGCGCCCGGCACCGCCTCCACATAGGGGTAGATGTCGCGCATGAACGGGTGCCGCCAGTAGTTGCGCACCCCGGGCTGCATGACGTCGGCCACCAGGCGGTGGCCGAACACTTTGTAGGGCATGTAGGCCACCAGCAGGTTCTTCGCCTCGTGCATCAGCGCCCGGCGTTCAGGGCCGTCGGGCATCACCTTCAGCCGTTCGTACAGCCGGTCGTAGGCCGGCAGGCTGAAGCGGGCGTCGTTGGATTCCGCGGCGTTCGGGCCATAGCCCAGGCCGAGGAAGAAGCCGCCGTCGGGCGACTGCGCGGTCCAGCCATAGCCCCAGATCATCAGCGTGCCGGCGCGTGAGCGCTTCAGCAGCTCCGGCCAGCGCGCGATCTCGAACTTCACCTTCAGGCCCACCGCGCTCAGCGAGCGGTGCCACACCTCGTTGCCCGCACGGGCGGCGATGTCGTCCAGCGAAGCAATGCGCAAAGTGAGCGGCCTGCCGTCGGGCTGCTCGCGCCAGCCATCGCCATCGCGGTCCACGTAACCGTAGAGGTCCAGCAGCGCCTTGGCTTTCGCCGGGTCGTGCTCGCTCATTTCGCTGCGGTAGGCCTCGTCGTGGCCCGAGGTGAAGGGCGCCACCACCGACTGTGCCGGCACCGCCAGCCCGCCGCGCACGTGCTGGCGCCAGGCCGCGCTGTCGTGCGCCAGGCCGACGGCGCGGCGCAGCGCCACCTGGGCGGGCGCGTTGCCGCCCACCAGCGGGTCGGTGGCGTTGAAGTAGTGCATGTACATGTCGGCCGCGGGCTCCAGGTCCAGCTGCACGCCGCGCTTGCGCAGGAAGGGCGCCAGCTGGCCGTTCTGCACCGCCAGGGCGCCGAAGCCGCCGGGGACCTCGGCCACGTCGAGCTGTCCGTTGACGAAGGACAGCCAGCGCGGCTGCTGCTCTTCGATGATGTGGAACTCCAGCCGCTCGGACAGCGGCAGGCGGCGGCCGGCCAGGCTGGCCGCGATGGCGCGGGCGCGCGGCTCGTCGGCCGGGGTGCCGCCGTAGCTCTCGGCGCGGTAGCTGGGCGAGCGCTGCAGCACGATCAACGAACCGCGCCGCCACTGCGCCAGCCGGTACGGACCGGTGCCCACCGGGTGCGCGCCGATGTCGTCGCCGTGGTGCTCCACCACCTCGCGCGCCACCGCGCCGGCGAGCCCACCCTGCGCTAACACGTAAAGAAAGTGGGGGTTGGGATCGGCGAAACGGAAGCGGAAGGTGTAGCGGTCCAGCACGCGCAGGCCCTCCACCTCGGTGTCGTAGTCGAAGGGCTGGCGCAGCTTGACGGCGCGCTCGCGCAGCGCCGCCAGGCCCAGCGGCCGGCCGTTCTCGATGAGGTACAGGTCGCTCGATTTCCAGCGCGGGTCGTAGAAGCGCTTGATCGAGTAGACATAGTCGGCGGCCACCAGCTCGCGCGGCTTGCCGCGAAAGGCCGGGTGCTCGCTGAACAGGATGCCGGGCTTGATGCGGACCGTGATGCTGCGGAAGTCGGCCGACATCTCCGGCATCGCGGCGGCGGTGGCCGGCTGCAGGCGCACCGGGCGCGCCAGGTAGTCGTAGCGCAGCGGCGCCTCGAGGATGCAGGCCAGCACCGAGACGGTGTACAGGCTGCTCTCGGTCTGCGGCGGGTCGAAGGCGGTCTCGGCCGCGGGCAGCGCCAGGCGCAGCGTGCCGTCGGGCGCGCGCGCCGGTGCGGCATGGCCGGCGCCGTGCAGCGCGGTGGCGGCCGTGGCCGCAAGCCAGTGCCGGCGGTGCAGCGCCATCCGGCCCTCAGGCCTTCACCGCGGCGGCACGCAGCCCCAGGTCGATGTCCACCAGGTGCCACCACTCGTTCCAGAACAGCGGCCGCCGGAAGCCGATGACCCAGGGGTGCCACATGTCGGGGTCCATGCGGTGCACCGTGTACTTCCACGGCATGTACGCGGCCGCGATGAGCTTGGCTTCGCGGAACAGCGCGTCGCGCTCGGGGCCGTCGGGCAGCTCCAGCAGGCGGCCGTAGATCTTGTCGAAGGCGGGCAGCTTGAAGCGCGGCAGGTTCTGGTCGCCGGCCTCGGGGCCGTACAGGCGCGCCAGGGCCTGCTGCCCGTCCGGCGCGTCGGCCGAGGAGCCCAGCTGCCACATCATCAGCTTGCCGGCGCGCGCGGATTTCAGGTTCTCGGGCCACTGCGCCGGCACGAAGCGGATCTGCAGGCCCACCGCGTTCATCATCTTCTTCCACACCTCGTTGAAGGTGCGGTTGCGCTGCTCGGGCTCGGTGGCCATTTCCAGCACCAGCGGCTGGCCGTCGGGCTGCTCGCGCCAGCCGTCGCCGTCCCTGTCGACGTAGCCGTACATGTCCAACAGCGCCTTGGCGCGCGCCGGGTCGTAGTCGCTCATCTCGCTCTTGAAGGCGGGGTCGTAGCCGCTGGTGTGCGGCACCAGCGGCGATTGCGCGGGAATGGCGGCACCACGGCGCAGCAGGTTGATCTCGGTGTTGACGTCGTAGGCCAGCGAGATGGCCCGGCGCAGCGCCACCTTCTCGGGCGTGTAGCCGCCGACCAGCGGGTGCTCCATGTTGAACAGGGTCAGCGCGCAGTCGGCGTTCACCACCATCGACCCGCGCACGCCGCGCTTGGCCAGGTTCGGCGCCACCTGGCGGTGCGGCATGGCCACGTTGACGAAGCGCGCCGGCACCGGGTTGGCATGGGTGCCCAGCAGGTCCATCTGCCCGTTGACGAAGGACAGCCAGCGCGGCTGGTCCTCGTCGATGATGGCCACCTGCACCTCGTCGACGATGGGCAGCCGGCGGCCCTTCATCTGCTTCAGGATGGCCTGGCCCTCGGCATCGTCGGGCGCGGGCTCGGCGTCCCACAGCTCCTCGCGGAAATGCGGGCTGCGTTCCAGCACGATCATCGAGCTGCGGCGCCACTGCTTCAGGCGGAACGGGCCGGTGCCCACCGGGTGCGCGTCGATGTCGGCGCCGTAGTGCTCCACCACCTCGCGCGCCACCACGCCCAGGTAATCAGGCGCGGCCAGCGATTCGATGAAGCGCGGCCGCGGTGTTTCGAGCGTGAAGCGCAGCGTGTACCGGTCCAGCGCGCGCATGCCCTCGACCTCGTGGTCATAGTCGAAGGGCTTCTTCTGCTGCAGGGCCGCGTCGCGCAGCGCCTTCAGGCCGACGATGCCCACCGACTCCATCGTGCTCACCACCGGGCTTTTCAGCGCGGGGTCGAAGATGCGCTTGATGGTGTAGACGATGTCCTGCGCCACCACCTCGCGCCGCTGGCCCTTGAAGGCGGGGTCGTCGGCGAAGTGGATGCCGCGCCGCACCTTGATGGTCCAGGTGCGGAAGTCGTGCGAATGCTCGGGCATCGCCTCGGCCAGGCAGGGCTTGATCTTGGCGGGGCGGGCCAGGTAGTCGTAGCGGTACAGCGCCTCGAAGATGTGGGGCGTGATGGTGCGCGAATAGAGGTCGACGACCTTGGCCGGGTCCAGGCTGGTCTCGGCGGCGCTGAAGGCCAGGTGCAGGATCTTGCGGCCGTT
>CBIHPZ010000210.1:0-6569 GCA_966211865.1 uncultured Aquabacterium sp. | reverse complement strand
TGGCCTTGTTCTCGGGATAACACAGGAAGTAGCCGGTGTCGGAGATCAGCCGGCCCGGCTCGCCGGCCAGCGGGGTGATGACCTCGCCGCGCGCCAGCTCGTCTTCCACCAGGCAGTAGGGCACCAGCCCCAGCCCCATGCCCGCGGCCACCGCGCGCACGATGGCGCTGTACAGGTCCAGCTGGATGCCGCCGTGCGGGTTGATGCCGGCGATGCCGTGGCGCTGGCACCAGTGGCTCCAGGCCTGCGGCACGCTGACGTGCTGCAGCAGCCGGTGCTGCACCACGTCCTGCGGGCGCTTCAACGGGGTTTCGCCGCGGCGGCGGGGCGGGGCGATGAGCACCATCTCGCGCCCGGCCAGGTAGTCGGCCGCCGCGCCGGCCCAGGGGCCCGTGCCGTAGCGCACCGCGCAGTCCAGGTCGGGGCGCGTGAAGTCGTAGCCCTGCAGGTAGGGCACGAACTGGATCAGCACCTTCGGGTGCGCGGCCTGGAAGGCGGGCAGCCGTGGAATCAGCCACTTGGACGCGAAGGTGGGCAGCACCGACAGGTGCAGCACGCCGCCTTCGGCCGGACTGGTCATGAAGTCCAGCGTGGCCGCTTCCAGCTGGCGCAGCAGCGGTGCCACGGCCTCCACGTAGCGGCGTCCGGCGGGCGTCAGCTGCAGGCGCTTGCGCACGCGCGCGAACAGCGGCACGCCCAGCCACGACTCCAGTTCCAGCACCTGCTTGCTCACCGCGCCCTGCGTCAGGTGCAGCGCCGCGGCGGCGGCGGAAATGGTCTGCAGCTCGGCCGTCATCACGAAGGCGCGCAGCAGGTGGGTGGGGGGATGCAGGCGCTTGTTCATTCTTAATGGGAATGATGTGCTGACGCATTGTCGCTTCACGGCCTTCAGAGACCCGCCGAAGATGCACCCAGTCACATGACGAATTGGAGAATTTTGATGCAGCGTCGCCACCTTCTTGCCGCCGGATGCGCGGCGCTTTCGTCGACCGCGCTGTTCGCGCAGCCGGCGGGCAAGCCGATCCGGCTGGTCGTGCCGTTCCCGCCCGGGGGCGCCACGGACATCACGGCGCGGGCCGTCGGCGAGCAGATGGGCAAGGAACTCGGCCAGACGGTGATCGTGGAGAACCGCGCCGGCGCGGGCGGCTCCATCGGCATGGCCGAGGTCGCACGATCGGCGCCCGATGGCCTGACCCTGGGCATCGCCACGCTGTCCACGCACGGCGTGAACCCGGCCGTGTACAAGGGCCTGCCCTATGACGCCGAGAAGGGCTTCACGCCGGTGGCCGAACTGGTGCGGGCGCCGGGCGTGCTGGTGGTCTCGGCGGCCGCGGGCATCAAGGATTACGCGGCCTTCCTCGCGGCCCTGAAGGCCAATCCCGGCAAGCTGAGCTATGCGTCCCCCGGCAACGGCACCATCGGCCACATGTGGGGCGAGCTCTTCAAGAGCAGCACCGGCACCTTCATGCTGCACGTGCCCTACCGCGGCGCGGCACCGGCCATCACCGACCTGATCGCGGGCCAGGTCACGGCCTATTTCGACCAGGTGGCCTCGTCGCTGGCGCACATCAAGTCGGGCAAGGTCAAGGCGCTGGCGGTGTCGTGGCCGCAGCGGCTGGACATCCTGCCGGACGTGCCGACCTTCGGCGAACTGAACCTGGCGAGCAACAACGTGCCCTCGTGGTTCGGGCTGGTGGCGCCGCCGAAGACGCCGGACGACGTCATCAACCGCCTGCATGGCGCGGTGGTGAAGGCGCTGCACGCGCCCGGCATGAAGGAGCGTCTGGCCCAACTGGCGCTGTACCCGTCGGAGCTGACCAGCCCGGCCCAGTTCGGCGTGCAGATCCGCAAGGAAATCGACCGCATGCAGAAGGTGTCGCGCTATGCCAAGGTCCAGCTCGATCAATAGGCGTTGCTTTGCCTTGGGCCTGGGTGGCGCGCTGGGCGGCGCCGGCCTCGGGGGCGCGGTGGGCGCCTTGGCGCTGGGCCTGCCGCAGCGGGCCTCGGCGCAGGGCGTGCCCGGCGTCTCGGCCACGGAGGTGCTGCTGGGCCAGTCGGCCTCCTTCAGCGGCAGCTTCGCCGGCCAGGCGGCCTCGTACCGCGACGGCGCGCTGGCCTGCTTCTCGGCGGTGAACGCGGCGGGCGGCATCCATGGGCGGCGCATCAGGCTGCTGTCGTTGGACGATGCCTACGACGCGCAGCACGCCGCCGAGAACACCCGGCGCCTGATCGAGGAAGACCAGGTCTTCGCGCTGTTCAACCCGATGTGGACCAACACGGTGAAGGCGGCGCTGGCGCTGTCGGCCCCGGCCGGCGTGCCGATGGTCGGCCCCTACACCGGCTACGAGGCGCTGTATGCGGAGCAGCGTGCGCCGGTCTTCACCACCCGCGCCAGCTTCCTCGACGAGCTGGCCTACATCGTGCGGCACCTGCGCACGGTGGGCGCCACCCGCATCGGCCTGCTGCACTACGACAGCGCCTCCGGCCGCGAGCTGCGGGCCGACACCGAACGCCTGATGCAGCCCGCCGGGCTGAAGCCGGCGGCCATCGGCTCGATGAAGGCGAATGCCGCCGACCCCGCCGCCGCGATGGCCGCGCTGACCGCGGTGGACCTGCAGGCGCTGATCGTCGGGGTCTCGGGCAGCGACGCGGTGGCTTTCCTGCGTGAATTCCGGCGCGTGCGTCCGTCCACCCGCTGCTATGCGCGCAGCCTGATCGGCATCACGCAGCTGGTGAACGAACTGGGCGCGCAGGCCGAGGGTGTGTCGGTGAGCCAGACGGCGCCTAACCCGCATCGGCAGCGGGCGGTGGTGGCGGCCGAATACCGCCGCCTGCTGGCCACCTTCAACCCGGCGCTGAAGCCTGACCACATCGGCCTGGAAGGGCTGATCTCGGCCAAGGTGATGGTCGAGGCGCTGCGCCGCAGCGGCCCGGCGCTGAGCCGCGGCGCGCTGGTGGCGGCGCTGGAATCGATGCGCGAGGTGGACGTGGGCGGCTACGTGCTGCGCTACGGGCCGGGCAAGCGGCATGGCTCGCGCTTCGTGGACATCACGCTGATCGGCGCGCAGGGCCGCATCCTGGATTGACGCGGCACCTAACTTTTAAGGTACGCAGCATGAATGCTGCATCGAATGCGGGAACACGAATGACCGAAGATGAACGATCGACGATGGTGCAGACCAGCCTGGGGCTGTCGGCGCTGGTGCTGGATTCGCCCCACAGCGGGCATTGGATGCCGCCGGATTTCCGCCCCGCCTGCACGCTGCGCGCGCTGCGCGAGGCCGAGGACGTGGACGTGCAGGCCCTGTGGCAGGACGCCACCACGCTGGGCGCCTCGCTGGTGCAGGCGCGCTTCCCGCGCACCTACATCGACGTCAACCGCGCGGCCGACGAGATCGACGCGGAGCTGCTCTCCGCGCCGTGGCCCGGCCCGCTGCGCGAGACGCCCAAGGTGCGCCTGGGCAAGGGCCTGGTGTGGCGCATGCTGGACGACGGCACGCCGATCTACGACCGCAAGCTGACGCCGGAGGAGATGAACCAGCGCATCGAGCACTGCTGGGTGCCTTACCACCGTGCGCTGGACCAGGCCATCGAGGTGGCGCACCGCCGGCATGGCCACGTCATCCACCTGAACTGCCATTCGATGCCGGCGGTGGCGCAGGCCTATTCCACCGAGCACCCGTTCCTGCACCACGCCGACTTCGTGCTGGGCGACCGCGACGGCAGCACGGCCGACCCGCGCCTCACGCGCTGGATGGAACGCTTCCTGAACAGCCGCGGCTACACCGTCAGCATCAACCACCCGTACAAGGGCGTGGAGATCGTGCGGCGCCACGGCCGGCCGGCGGAAGGGCGGCATTCGGTGCAGGTGGAGATCAACAAGCGCTTGTACATGTCGGAAGAGACGCTGCAGCGCCACGCCGGCTTCCACCAGGTGCGGCAGACGTTGCGCGAACTGGCTGAGGCGCTGCTGGTGCAGGACCTGGGGCTGGACGGCGGCGCGCCGGTGTCCGCCGCCGCTTACTTCGGACAGTAGCGAGCTGCCAGCCGTGCGTAGACGCCGGCCAGCGCCGCGCGCAGTTCGGCGGGCGCCAGCACCTCGCCTTCGTCGCCCAGCCGCAGCAGCTCGCGCGCGGCGTGGGCCACCGATTCGATCGGCACGGTGATGTCGACGAGGCCTTCTTCCTCGCAGGGTTCGGCGCTGGCCAGCGCGGCCTCGGCCACCACCGGGCTGAAGCCCTGCACGATGGCCAGACCGCGCGCACTGACGCGCAGCCGCGCTTCGCTGCGGTAGACGCCGGCCTCGAAGCGCTCGGTGGCCTGGGCCCACCAGGCGGCCAGGTCGAAGTGGCGCGGGCGTTCGAAATGCTCGTCCAGTGGCTGCAGCGATTGGATGGCAGCTAAGCGGTAGACCCGCGTTTCGCTGGTGGCCGGTTGTCGCGCGGGGTCGAAGCGCCGGGCCGCCATGTACCAGGTGCCCGCCTTAAGCACCAGGCCCAGCGGCTCGATGGTCCGCTCGGTCACCTGGTCCCAGCTTTCATAGCGCATGCGCAGGCGCTGCGAGACCCACACGGCTTCGGCCACCGCCTTCAACTGCGGCGGCGGCGCGGCGCTGCGGAACCAGTCCATCGGGTCGAGGTGGAAGCGCGCGGCCACCTGCTGCGCATCAGCCTGCCAGTCGGAGGGCAGGGCGGCCAGCAGCTTCAGCTGTGCGGTGGCCATGGCCTCGCCCAGGCCCAGTTCGGCCGCGGGGCCCGGCAGGCCGGCCATGAAGATGGCGCGGGCCTCGGGCACGGTGAGGCCGGTGAGCTGGGTGCGCCAGCCTTCGCGCAGCTGGAAGCCGCCCATGCGGCCGCGGTCGCCATACACCGGCACGCCGGAGGCGCTGAGCTGGTCGATGTCGCGGTAGATGGTGCGCACCGAGCATTCCATCGCCCGCGCCAGCGCCGGGGCGCTCTGGCGGCCGCGGGTCTGCAGCAGCATCAGCAGGGTGAGCAGGCGGCTGGCGCGCATGCGTCAGGCGGTACGGGGCAGCGGCGGCTGCGCCGCGATCAGCCGCACGGCCATGGCGCAGGCTGCGGGGGCGGCGGCGTCACGGCGCGGGGCTCATTCATGAACCGAGTGTCGCGCCAAAAGCTGACAGGCCCTGGCAGCATTGGCGGCGCAGCATGCGGGCCTTCCCGAATGAAGGAGGTTTCCGATGCTTGCCTTGCCGCCAGTCGTCGAGCTGCGCCAGTACACCCTGCACCCCGGCCGCCGCGACGAACTGATCACCTTGTTCGAGCGTGAGTTCATCGAGCCGCAACAGGCCTGCGGCATGCACATCCTGGGCACCTTCCGCGACATGGCGGACGCCGACCGCTTCGTCTGGTTGCGGGGCTTCGACGGCATGCCGCAGCGGGCCGAGGCGCTGGGTGCCTTCTACGGCGGCCCGGTGTGGCAGGCGCACCGCAATGCGGCCAATGCGACGATGATCGATTCGGACGACGTGCTGTTGCTGCGGCCCTGCCTGCCGGTGCCGGCACCGCCGCCGGTGTGGGGCACCAGCCGCGTGCTGGGTACGGTGTGCCCGCTGCGCGCGCCGGCGGACGAGGCGCTGCGACGGCACCTGGCCGCGGTGCTGTTGCCGGCGCTGGGGGCCGCAGGTGCGACGCCGCTGGGCGTGTTCGAGACCGAGCCGGCCGAGAACAACTTCCCGCGCCTGCCGGTGCGCGAGGGCGAGCACGTCGTGTGCTGGTTCGCCTCGGTGCCCGACGCGCGGCCCACGGTGGACGCGGGCGCCTTGATGGACCACTGGCTGCGCGACCTGCCGCAGACGCTGCAGCTGCAACCGACGCCTCGCTCGGCCTGGCGATAGCACGCAAACAGCGCGTCCATCGACGCGACTTCGTCGACCGGGCCGGTGCGACGAGCGGCAGCAGGTGCGGCGGCCACCCCCTTCACGTCCCTCCCCGGTTCAACGGGCCGGGGACGGGGCAGCGGGTGCCTGGGGCTGCGCGCGGGATGCGCGTCAGCCGGCGGCCGTGATCGCCTCGATCTCGGTCTGCAGTTCCAGCCAGCGCTCTTCCAGCATCGCCGTCTCGGCCGCGATGTGGTTCAGGCGGCGGCCGTGCTCGGCGATCTCGGCCCCGGGCAGGGTGCCACTGGCCAGCGCGTTCTCCAGCTCCGCGCGTTCGGCGCCCAGCTTCTCGAGCCGGCCATCGATCTGCTGCACCTCCAGCCGCAGCGGGCGGGTGCGGTTGGCCACCTGGGCACGGGCCTGCGCGGCCTGCTTGCGGTCGTCGCGGCGGTTGCCGGCATCCGACGCGGCCGGCGCGGCCGCCTTGGGGGCTGGCGCGGGGGCGGCGGTCTTTCCGGCGGCGGGCGGGGGCGTGGCCACGCCTGACGCGCTGGCCGCAGCCATCCCCGGCAGCGGCGGCGCCGGCAGTCCGCGCGCGGCGGCGCGGGAAACCTCCAGCAGCCAGCGCTGGTAGTCGTCCAGGTCGCCGTCGAAGGGCTTCACGCCGCCGGCGGTGACCAGCCAGAACTCGTCGCACACCTCGCGCAGCAGCGCGCGGTCGTGGCTGACC
>CBIHPZ010000209.1:0-6576 GCA_966211865.1 uncultured Aquabacterium sp. | reverse complement strand
GTAGGCCAGCATCACGGCGTGGTCGGCGAGGGTGGGCATGGGGTCTCCTCAAGCGTTTGTGGGAGACCCGGATCCTCGCGCTTGGCGCCGCGCCGGTCATCGCCGAAGGTCACATTTCGTCACGACGCCGCGGTGGTCCACAGCGAACGCTCGCCCCTGCACGTCAATCCATCACCTATACCGAGCTGCTGGTCCCCGGGCCGGGCGTCCAGGCGCTGGATGCGCTGCTGGACGTCCACGAGACGCTGCGCACGCCGCTGCCCTGGGCTTGTGCCTCGTTGACCGCTGCCGCGTTCGCCTTGTACCGGCGGCTGGGCGGCGCCAAGCAGCTTCGGCTGCCAGGTTTCTGCGGCGCCCATGCGGCCGTGTCCAAGCTCAGCGTGCTGACGCGGGACCCGGCACCGTACAGAAGCTGCTTTCCCCGGCTTGTGGTTCTGGCGCCTTGAACGGTCAGCCCAAGGCCCGGAGCTCCCGCAAGGCGACCGACAGCATCGCCGCGTCCGCCGTTGGCACCGCGCGCAGTTCCGCCATCAGCTGCGACGCGCGCTCCAGCGCCCGGGCGTTGTCCTGCGCCCAGGCCGACACCAGCGCGCCAGGCTCCGCGGGGTTCGCGGCGCCGGCGGACAGCACCGATGAGGTGATGCCGCGCTGCAGGCTGGACAAATCGTCCAGCATCGCGCCCTTGGCCAGCATCTGCCAGTGCTGGTCGCCCGGCAGCGCCGCGATGCGCTCGCGCAGCCAGGCAATGCCCAGCTTGGCGGTCACGTCGAAGTAGATGGCGGCCACCGGCTCCACCGGCTGCCTGGCGGTGGCGGCCACCTCGGCGATGTCCAGCGTCGAGAACAGGGCGGAGAAGTTGACCACCCGCTCGGCCAGTTCCTTCGGCACGCCCTGCGCCACGTAACGCGCAATCGCCTCGTCCACGCGGGTGCGCTCGGCGTCTTCCAGCAGCACCGGCAGCCGGGCCCGCACCGCTTCCACGCCCGGCGTGAAGTGGCCGATGGTGGCGGCCATGTCCTCGCCCAGGCGCTTCGAGCGCAGGAACCACTTGGTGCCGCGCTCCAGCTGGCGCGAGAGGTCGATCAGCATGTGCGACTGCACCGCATCGGCCACCACGTTGTCCAGCGCCTCGATGGCGCTCCAGAGGCTCACGATGCCGAAGATCTCGCGGCTGATCAGGTAGGCGCGCACGATCTCGAAGGGCCGGGCGCCGGTGGTCTCGGCCAGCCGGTGCACGAAGGTGCTGCCGACCCGGTTCAGCATGCTGTTGATGACGTGCGTGGCGATGATCTCCCGCTTCAGCGGGTGGCGCGCCATGTAGCCGGCGAAGCGGCTGCGCAGCTGCTGCGGGAAGTAACGCTCCAAGGCCGTGGCCACCCAGGGGTCGTCCGGCAGCGGGGAGGCCAGCACCTCGTCGTACAGCCACATCTTGCTGTAGGCCAGCAGCACCGCGCGTTCGGGCGCGGTCAGCCCCAGGCCGGCGGCGCGGCGTTCGGCCACTTCGGCGTCGTCGGGCAGGAACTCGATGGCGCGGTTCAGGCGCCCGGCCTTTTCCAGGAACTGCATGAAGCGCGTCTGCGCGTCCAGCAGCTGCGGCGCGATGTGGCTGGTGACGGAGAGCACCTGGGTCTGGAACACGTTGTCGCGCAGCACCAGCGCGGCCACGTCGTCGGTCATCTCCGGCAGCAGCGCGTTGCGCTGCTTCTCGGTCAGCTCGCCTTCGCTGACGGCCAGGCCGACCAGGATCTTGATGTTGACCTCGTGGTCGGAGGTGTCGACGCCGGCGGAGTTGTCGATTGCGTCGGTGTTGATGCGGCCGCCGGCCAGCGCGAACTCGATGCGGCCGCGCTGCGTGCAGCCCAGGTTGCCGCCTTCGGCGAAGACCTTGCAGCGCAGCTCGCGGCCGTCGACCCGCAGCGCGTCGTTGGCGCGGTCGCCCACCTGGGCGTGCGTCTCGTCGCTGGCCTTCACGTAGGTGCCGATGCCGCCGTTGTAGATCAGGTCGACCGGCGCCTTCAGGATGGCGTTGACGAGTTCGGTGGGCGTCATCGACGCCGCGTCCACGCCCAGCACGGCGCGTACTTCGGGCGTCAGCGCGATGGACTTGGCGCTGCGCGGGTGGATGCCGCCGCCGGCGGAAATCAGCTTGGCGTCGTAGTCGGCCCACGAGGAGCGCGGCAGCTTGAACATGCGCTCGCGTTCGAGGAAGCTGCTGGCTGCATCCGGATTCGGGTCGAGGAAGATGTGGCGGTGGTCGAAGGCCGCCACCAGGCGGATGTGGCGCGACAGCAGCATGCCGTTGCCGAACACGTCGCCGGACATGTCGCCGATGCCCACCACGGTGAAGTCCTGTGCCTGGGTGTTGACGCCCAGTTCGCGGAAATGCCGCTTCACCGATTCCCAGGCGCCGCGGGCGGTGATGCCCATGGCCTTGTGGTCGTAGCCGATGGAGCCGCCGGAGGCGAAGGCGTCGCCCAGCCAGTGGCCGTATTCCTTGCTGATGGCGTTGGCGTAGTCGCTGAAGGTGGCGGTGCCCTTGTCGGCCGCGACGACCAGGTACGGATCGTCCGGGTCGTGGCGGCGCACGTCCGGCGGCGGCACGATCTGGCCGTTCACCAGGTTGTCGGTCACGTCGAGCAGGCCGCGCAGGTAGTCCTGGTAGCAGGCCACGCCTTCCTTCATGTAGGCGTCGCGGTCGGTCGCCGGCGGCGCCTTCTTCAGCACGAAGCCGCCCTTGGAGCCCACCGGCACGATGACGGTGTTCTTCACCATCTGCGCCTTCACCAGGCCCAGCACCTCGGTGCGGAAATCCTCCGGCCGGTCGGACCAGCGCAGGCCGCCGCGCGCCACCTTGCCGCCGCGCAGGTGCACGCCTTCGAAGCGGGTGGAGTAGACGAAGATCTCGAACATCGGCTTCGGTGCGGGCAGGCCGGGCACCTGCGCCGAATCGAACTTGAAGGACAGGAAGGACCGACGCTGACCTTGGGCGTTACGGCGCCAGTAGTTGGTGCGCACCGTGGCGCGGATCAGGCCCAGGATCTGCCGCAGCACGCGGTCTTCAGACAGGTTGGCCACCTGCTCCAGCGCCGATTCCACGTTGCTGGCCGCGGCGGTGGCGCGGGCTTCCGCATCCGGCCCGCCCGCGGGGTCGAAGCGGGCGAGGAACAGTTCCACCAGGCTGCGCGCGATGCCGGCATGCGTGACCAGCGTGGACTCGACGAAGGCCTGCGACAGCGCGAAGCCGATCTGGCGCATGTAGCGTGCATAGGCGCGCAGCACCACGATCTGCTCGGCCGGCAGGCGGGCGGCGACCACCAGGCGGTTGAAGTCGTCGTTCTCGACCTCGCCCTTCAGCACCGCGGCGAAGGCATTTTCGAAGACCTGGTGCAGGCCCTCCACCTCCAGCTCGCCGCCCTCGGGCGCCTGCAGGCCGAAGTCGTGGACCCAGACCGGCGGGCCGCCTTCGGGCGAGACGCGGTGCGGATGTTCGTCCAGCACCTTCAACCCCAGGTGCTCCAGCATCGGCAGGCTGACGCTCAAAGTGAGCGGCTCCGCCAGGCGCAGCAGCTTGAAGCGCAAGGTGCCGGGCGCGGCTTCGAGCGGGCGGTACAGGCTCATCGCGAAGGGCTGCTCGGCGCTCAGCGCGGCCATCATCTCGATGTCGGCGACGGCGGCCCGGGCCGGTGTTTCTTCGCGGTAGCCGGCCGGGAAGGCGCCCTGGAACTGGCGCAGCAGCGCAATGCCGCGCGCCTCGCCGGCCGATTCGACCAGCGCGGTCTTCAGGTCGTCGTCCCAGCGGCGGGCGGCCGCCACCAGGCGCTGCTCGATGTCGCGCACGTCGAAGGCCGGGATCTGGCCCGGCGTGGTGCGCACGGTGATCTGGATGCGCGCCAGCACCGATTCGCTCAGCGAGACGTTGAACTCCGAGCCGATGCCGTTGAAGGCCTTCAGCAGGATGGCCTGCCACTTCTGCCGCAGCTCGGTGGTGTAGTGCTCGCGCGGCACGTAGATCAGGCAGGACAGGAAGCGCTCGAAGGGGTCGCGCCGCACGAACAGGCGGAAGCGCTGGCGGTCGCCCAGGTGCAGGATGCCGGTGGCGGTGGCCAGCAGTTCGTCGGCGGGGGTCTGGAACAGCTCGTCGCGCGGGTAGGTGGCGAGGATGTTGTCCAGCGCCTTGTCGGCATGGCTGCCGCGCGCCAGGCCGGCGCGGGCGCTCACCTCGGCCACCTTGCGGCGCAAGAGCGGGATGTCCGCCGGGTTGGCGCTGTAGGCGGTGGAGGTGAAGAGGCCGAGGAAGCGGTCTTCGCCGATGACGGCGCCGGAGGCGTCGAAGCGCTTGACGGCCACGTAGTCGAGATAACCCGGACGATGCACGGTGCTGCGCGCGGTGGACTTGGTGACCACCAGCAGCTCGGGCCGCCGCGCGAAGGCGCGCACTTCAGGCGGCAGGGTGTTGTAGGTGGGCACCACGTCCAGCGCATGCTCGTCGCGCAGGATGCCCAGGCCCGAGCCGGGCACCACGCCCACCGCATCGCCACCGTTGGGCCCGCTCAGGGTGTGGCTGCGGCAGCCCAGGAAGGTGAAGTGGTTGTCCGCCAGCCAGCGCAGGAAGGCCAGGCCTTCGTCCACCTCGCCGGGCGGCAGCGGCGGCGGCGACGCTTCGATCTGCTGCACGATGGACTGCGCGCGCTCGCGCATCGCGGCCCAGTCGGCCACCGAGGCGCGCACGTCGTCGAGCACGCGCTCGATGTCCGCCACCAGGGCCTCCAGGCGCGCCGGCTCGGGCACGCGGTCGACTTCCACGTGCATGAAGGACTCGCGCTGGCCGCTGCCTGGCGTGGCCAGGCCCTGCAGCTGGCCGGCGGCGTCGCGCTGCACGTCGACCAGCGGGTGGACGATCAGATGCAGGGTTAGGCCGTTGCGGTTGACCTCCATCGTCACCGAGTCGACGAGGAAGGGCATGTCGTCGTTGACGATCTCGATGACGGTGTGGGTGGACTGCCAGCCGTGCTCGGCCACCGAGGGGTTGAAGGCCCGCACCCGCGCCCGGCCCGGCTCGCGCTTGCGCGCGAAATGCCAATGCGACAGCGCGGCGCCATACAGGTCTGCGGTGTCGCGCTCGGCCAGGTCCTCGGGGTCCACCTGGCCGAAGTACTGGTCGATGAACGCGGCCAGCGTCTCGCGCTGGTCGGCCGGCAGGCGGGCCTGCACCATGGCCTTCACCGCGGCCAGCAGTTCAGCCTTGCGGCCGGTGCTTGTTGTTGTCGGCATGCATGTCTCCGTGTGGCTGCCGCCGGGCGTCAGAGGCACGGCGACAGTGGCTTCTTGGCCCGCCGACTCTAACCCGCAGTGCCCCGTTGTTGTGCGCGGATAAGGGGCGCTGCGCTGGTGAAAACCTCAGTTCGCGCACCAGGCGCGCGGCACGGTGGAAGGCTGCCACTGCAGGTCCTGCTGCGCGCGCAGGTGCTCCAGCAGCGCGTCCACCACCACGCGCACCCGCGGCGACAGGAAGCGGCGGTGCGGGTAGTGCAGCACCACCTCACGCGCACCCGGTTCATGGCGGCCGCGCAGCAGCACCTTCAGCGCGCCGGCGCGCAGGTGCTCGGTGACGTGCTGCAGGCCGGTCTGGCAGATGCCGGCGCCGGCCAGCGCCAGGTCCACCGGGGCCTCGGGGTCGCTGCACCACAGGCGCGCGGCCGGCGGCTGGCCCAGCGGGTCGCCATCGAAGAGCCAGTGCGCGGTGGCGCCCGACGCCAGGCGCACGCCGATCAGCCGGTGCCGGGCCAGGTCCGCCGGCGTGTGCGGCACGCCGTGGCGGCGCAGGTAATCGGGCGAGGCCACCAGCACGACGGGCAGCTTGCACACCGGCCGCGCCACCAGGCTGCTGTCGGCCAGGCGCGCGCCGCGGATGCCGATGTCGAAGCCGTCGGCGATCAGGTCCACCTGGCGGTTGTCCAGGCCCAGCTCGATCTCCAGCGCGGGGTGGGTTTCCAGCAGGCGCGGCAGCAGCGGCATGACCCAGCGCCGGCCGAAGGCCACGCTGGCGGAGATGCGCACGCGGCCGCTGATGGCCGCCGTCGCCTGCGTGCTGGCGCCCACCGCTTCCTGCAGCGCGGCCAGCGCGGGCACCGCGCGGTCGAGGAAGGCCTGGCCTTCCGGCGTGATGGCCAGGCGCCGGCTGCCGCGCTGGAACAGGCGAAGACCCAAAGCCTTCTCGAAGCCGGCCACGTTCTTGCTGACCGCCGCCGGCGTCAGGTCCAGCCGCGCGGCCGCGGCGGTGAAGCTGCCGGCCGCCGCCGACTCCACCACGGACAGCAGTCCCTGCAGGTTCTTCATGTCGCTGGTTCAACCGAAAGTTGAAGGAAGGTGGAGCGGCATTGTCTTCGTGGCGCGCGGGGCGATTCCTACAGTGGCGGCCATCCCAACAAGTCTTTGCGAAGGAAGCAGCGATGAGCCACGCCTCATTCACCCGCCGTGCCCTGTTCGGACTGCTGTCCGCCGCCGCCTTGGGCCTGGCCGCTCAGGCGGCGCAAGCCGGCACCCTGCACGTGTTCACGTCCGATGCCGCCGGCTTCA
>CBIHPZ010000208.1:0-6586 GCA_966211865.1 uncultured Aquabacterium sp. | reverse complement strand
TGCAGGTCGTCGGCCTCGGCGCACTTGGCCTCGAACTCGGCCTGGGCTCGCCGCATGGCGGCGCCGGCCGCCTGGGCATCGCCGCGCGCATGCTCGGCGGCGGCGGCCAGCTGCTCCAGCCGGCTGGCGTCCAGGCGCGGCAGCCAGCGCTGGTAGACGGCCTCGCGCCAGCGGCGCACCTGCTGCGCATCGGCCTGCTGCCCCAGGCCGGAATGGCCCGCCAGCCGGTAGGTGGCCGAGGTGCCCGGTACATGCAGGAAGGGGCCCTGCTGCGCCAGGTGCAGCCAGAAGTCCCAGTCCTCATAGACGGGCAGCGTCTCGTCGAATCGCAACCCCGCATCGATGAAACGGCGCGAAAACAGCACGGCGTGAATGGGCAGGTAGTTCGCCAGCCAGAGCCGCCCCGCATCGAAGGCCTCGTCGAGCACCCCCTGCGGCCGGCCTTCGGCGTCCACCAGGCGCACGCCGCCATAAGCCACGGAAGGCCGCGACGCATCGGCCTCGAGCGCCGCCAGCAGGCGCCCCACGTGGTCGGGTTCCATCGTGTCGTCGTCATCGAGGAACAGCAGCCAGTCACCGCTGGCGTTCGCCAGGGCCGCATTCGCCGCGGCCGGGCGCGACAACGGGCTGCCCGTCACCACCTGACGCAGTGGAAAAGGGCCGCAGTGGTCGGGCAATGCGCGGTGGCCGGGCCCGCAGGCGGCCACCACGATGACTTCTATGCCGGCGCAGCGCTGCTGCGCGATCGCGTCGAGCGCGGCGGCCAGGCTGGGCCGATCCATGCTGCGCACCAGCACGCTGACGCGTGCCCGGGTGTTGCCGTCCATGCCGGCCGCGGGAGAGGGAAAAGACATGCCCGGGATTGTCGTCTGGTGCCTCCATAAGCCCGGCTTATCCCCCTCGGGACATTCTCGATCGCGCGCCGGTGGCGCCCCGACCTAGCATTCCAGCCAGCCCTTCAGCCCACCCCGAAAAGGATCTCCGACATGCGCGCCTGCCTCCGTCCGGTCTTCGCCTCCCTGGCCTTTGCCGCCTTCCTGCCGGTGCAGGCCCAGCAGCCGCCCACGCTGGACAAGATCAAGTCCAGCGGCAGCATCACGGTGGCCTACCGCGAGTCGTCCATCCCGTTCTCGTACCTCGGGGGTGATGCCCAGCCCACCGGCTTTGGCTGGGAGATCTGCCAGCGCATCGTGGCCGAGGCGAAGAAGGCCACCGGCCGCAACGACCTGAAGGTGCAGACGCAGTCGGTGACCTCGCAGAACCGCATCCCGCTGCTGGTCAACGGCACCATCGACATCGAGTGCGGCTCCACCACCAACAACAGCGACCGCGCCAAGCAGGTGGCCTTCGCGACGAACTACTTCTACACGGGCACGCGCTTCCTGGTGAAGTCCGATTCGCCGGTGAAGGCCCTGGCCGACCTGAAGGGCAAGAAGGTGGTCTCCACCACCGGCACCACCAACTACCAGGTGCTGCGCAAGCTCAACAACGAGCAGAACCTGGGCTTCGACCTGCTGGCCGCGAAGGACCATGCCGAGTCGGCGCTGATGGTGCAAAGCGGCCGCGCCGAGGCCTTCGGCATGGACGACATCCTGCTGTACGGCCTGAAGGCCAGCTCGGCCAACCCGGCCGAGTTCGCCGTGGTGGGCGACCCGATCCAGGTCGAGCCCTACGCCATCATGCTGCGCAAGGACGACCCGGGCTTCAAGAAGCTGGTCGACGACACGCTGGCTTCGATGATGAAGAGCGGCGAATTCGAGACCCTGTACAAGAAGTGGTTCCAGTCGCCGATCCCGCCCAAGGGCATCAACCTGAATGCGCCGATGAGCAAGGAACTGCGCGACAACATGAAGGCGCTGTCCGACAAGCCGGCGATGTGATGGAACACGGCAGGCCAGGAGCAGGGACGGCGGTGATGGACACGGGCAACGTGGTCGGTGTGCTGGGCGGCATGGGCCCGCTCGCGACGATCGACTTCCTGCACAAGATGCTGCGGGCCACGCCGGCGCAGTCGGACCAGGAGCACGTGCCCGTGGTGGTCAGCTCCATTCCCCAGGTGCCTGACCGCACGGCCGCCTTCCGGGGCGAGGGCGAGTCGCCCCTGCCGGCGATGCTGGCCAGCGGCCGCCGCCTGGCTGATGCAGGGGCGGGCCTGGTGGTGGTGCCCTGCAACACGGCGCACCTGTGGTTCGACGAACTGCAGCCCGCGCTGGGCCTGCCGATGCTGCACCTGGTGGACGCCGCGCTGGCCGAGTGCGCCTCGCTCGCCGGCACCGATGCGCCGATCACCCGCATCGGCCTGCTCGCCACCGACGCCACGCTGGCCTCCGGCCTCTACCCCAACCGCACGCCGGCCGGCAGCGGCCTGCAGTGGCTGATGCCCACCGCGGCCGAGATGCTGGAGCTGGTGATGCCCGGCATCGTCGCCGTGAAGGCGGGCGACCTGGCCGAAGGCGGCCGCCTGCTGCACGCCGCCGCCGCGGCCCTGGTGCGCCGCGGCGCCCAGGCCCTGGTGCTGGGCTGCACCGAGATCCCGCTGGTGCTGCACGCCGGCGCCCCCACGCCGCCGCCGGTCCCGGTGGTCGACGCCACCGAGGCGCTGGCGCGGCAGGCGGTGGCCTGGTCACTGGCGCGCCGGAACAGCAGCGCCAACGCCTGATCCTTTCCCGATGGACATGCACCCGACACCGGGCCGCGCCGGCGGCCAAGGCGGCGCGCGCCCTTCCGCGGCCGTGGTGGGCGCCGGCATCGTCGGTGCGGCCACCGCCTACGCGCTGGCGCGCGCCGGCTGGGCCGTCACGCTGATCGATGCGCGCCCTTCGGCCGGCCAGGGCGAAAGCCGCGCCAACGGCGCGCAGCTGAGCTACAGCTATGTCGAACCACTCGCCACGCCGGATGCGCTGCGCGCGCTGCCCGGCTGGCTGCTGTCGGCCGACAGCCCGCTGCGCTGGCGCCCGCGGCCGGAGCCCGCGCACCTGCGCTGGCTGGCGTCCTTCGTCGCCGCCTGCCGCTGGTCGCAGGTGCAGCGCACCACCGCCGCGTTGCTGTCGCTGTCGGGCCTGAGCCGCGACACCTTGAACCGCTGGCTGGCGGAGCAGCCCGGCCTGGGCGCGCGCAGCCTGCATGCGCGGCCGGGCAAGCTGGTCGTCTACCGCAAGCCGGGCGCGCGGGCGGCCGTCGAACGCCAGCTGGCCTGGCAGCGCGAGCTGGGCTGCGAACAGCGGCTGGTGGAGGCGGATGAATGCATGGCGCTGGAGCCGGCGCTGGCGGCCGGCGGCGGCGGGCCCATCGCCTTCGGCGTGTGGACGGCGAGCGAAGAGGTGATCGATGCGGCGCTGCTGGCCCAGGGCCTGGCCGAGGCCAGCGGCGCGGCATTGCGCTTCGGCACCACCGTGCGCTCCATCGAGCGTCGCGCGGGCGCGGGCCTGCGCCTGCAGCTGAGCGGCGCTGCGGCGGGGGCACAGACCCCCGCGGCGGGCGCGCCGGCTGGACCGGCCGGCACCGCCGGCGGGGTGCAACGCAGGCGCGATGGCGAACGCGGCGGCGGTGCCGATGACGAGGTGCTCGACGTCGACCACCTGGTCATCGCCGCCGGCCCCGCCACCGACGCGCTGCTGCGCCCCTGGGGCTGGGCGCCGCCGATCGAGCCGATCCGCGGCTACAGCATCACGCTGCCCATCGTCCAGGGTGATGCCGCGCCGCGCGCGAGCGTCACCGACCAGGGCCGCAAGCTGGTCTACGCCCGGCTCGGTGCACAGCTGCGCGTGGCCGGCTTTGCCGAGTTGTGCGGACCGGAACGCCGCGTCGACCCGCGCCGCATCGAGGCGCTGTGCCAGGCCGTGCGCGACACCTTCCCCGGCGCCTGCCGCTTCGACGACCCGCAGCCCTGGGTCGGCCTGCGCCCCGCCACCCCCGGCGGCCGCCCGCTGGTGGGCGCCACGCGCTGGCCCGGCGTGTGGCTCAACGCCGGCCACGGCGCGCTGGGGCTCACGCTGGCCTGCGGCAGTGCGGCACTGCTGACGTCCATGATGAGCGGCCAGGCCGCTCCCATCCCCACGGCGCCGTTCCGTCCCGCGGTGGCGCCGGCGGCCTGATCAGCCCTCCGCCGCCGTCACCGCCCTGAACGCCGCCACGAAGTCCGCCACCGGCTTCGACACGCCCTGCGCCTGCGGCAGCAGCGCGCGCACCTCCACCGGCACCTCGGGCAGCAGGGTGCGCACGTGCAGCGTCTCGCTGCGGCTGGCCTGGGCCGTGAAGGAATCGATGATGGCGGGGCCGAAGCCCTGTTCGGCCAGCACCATCGCGATGTGGTGGGTCTGCACGGTGATGCCGGCCTCCGGCACGTGGCCCAGGCGCGACCACTGGTCGGCCAGCACGGCGCCCAGCGGGTCGCGTTCGTCGATGCGGATGAAGGGGCCCTGCAGGATGTCCTCCAGCGCCACGGTGCTGCGGCGGTCGGCGCCGCGCGCGGCCACCCGGCTCACGCACACCAGGCGGCCGGTGGCCACCAGTTCCTCGGTCAGCGCCGGGTGCGGCACGCTGCCGTAGACGATGCCGACGTCGCCTTCCTGCAGCGCGATGGCGCGCGCGATCTCGCGCGAGTGCAGGGTCTGGATGCTGACCGGCATCTGCGGGTGCCGCTTGCGGAAGCGCGCCAGCGCCTCGGGCAGCGCATGCACCGCGAGCGACGGCACCACCATCACCCGCAGCGTGCTGCCTTCGCCCGAGCGCAGCGCCAGCGACAGCCGCCGCACCGATTCCAGCTGCGACATCAGCCGCTGCACCTCGGGGTAGAGCGCCTGCGCCTCGGGCGTGGGTGCCAGCCGGTTGCGCTGGCGGGTGAAGAGCGGGTAGCCCAGCTGCAGCTCGGCATGCTGCAGCGCCTGCGTCACCGCCGGCTGCGACACGTGCAGCAGCCGCGCCGCCGCGCTGGCGCTGCCGGTCAGCATGATGGCGTTGAAGACTTCGATGTGCTTGAGCCGCATGGGGTCTGCCGCCGGGGGAATGGCGCCGATTCTGCGGCGGGTCCATGCGGCCGGCCCATGCAGCGCACGTGCCGGGACGACCCGGCCCGTGGCGCCTCCCACGATTGCGGGTCCTCCAGCCCGTGCCGCGGCGCCCCGGCGTGCCTACACTGCCGGCCGATGCAAACCAGCCTCCACACCCCCGACGGCGTCTCGCTTCACCTGCGCCACTGGGCGCCCGGGCAGCCGGCCCGGGGCACCGTGCTGCTGGTGCACGGCCTGGGCGAGCACATTGGACGCTATGCCCACGTGGCGGCGCACCTGAATGCCGGCGGCTGGCACGTGGTCGGCTACGACCAGCGCGGCCACGGCGCTTCGGGGGGTGGCCGCGGGGCCGTGCCGCGCTGGGACAGCCTGCTGTGCGACCTCGGCCAGGTCGTCGAGATGGCGCGCGCCGAGCTGCCGCGGCCGCTGGTGCTGGTGGGCCACAGCATGGGCGGCCTGGTGGCGGGGCGCTTCGTCGCCGAGGGGCTGAAGAAGCGGCCCTTCGGCTGGTGGCGCAAGGTGGACGCGCTGGTGATGTCCTCGCCCGCGCTGGACGCCGGCCTGAACTGGCACCAGAAGCTGCTGCTGGCGGTCAGCTGCCGGCTGTTGCCGGGGCTGGCGCTGGGCAACGGCCTGGACCCGGCCTGGGTCTCGCGCGATCCGCACGTGGTGGAGGCCTACCGCCGCGACCCGCTGGTGCACGACCGCATCACGCCGCGGCTGGCGCGCTTCATCGTCGACCAGGGGGAACTGGTGCGCCAGCTGGCCTCGATGTGGCGCATGCCGACCGCGCTGATCTACGCCGGCGCCGACAAGTGCGTGGCGCCGCGTGGCAGCGACGGCTTCGCGGCCGTCGCGCCGCCGAAGCGGGTGTGGAGCAAGCGCTACGAGCGCCTGGCGCACGAGATCTTCAACGAGCCCGAACAGCGCCAGGTGCTGGCCGACCTGACCCGCTGGCTGGACACTCAGCCGGTTTTGGCGCGGGCCGAGGCCACGGCCTAAACTCGTCGGCTTCCCGTGCCGCCTGGCCGCTCGAGGGCATCACCGCCCTCGGCGCGCAACGCACCCCGTGCGCAGGCGGGCCGGTCCGCGCGCCCGCAGGCAGGGGCGCTGACGCCAATCGAAGTGGAGCCACAAGCACCATGAACGCGCGTGACCCGCAGCTGCCGCTGCATGCCGACGAAGCCAGCGCCCTGGGCGCCTTCGCCGCCCGCCGCTGGGACGAGGCCATCGTTCCCGCCCTGACCGACTACATCGCGGTCCCCGCCAAGAGCCCGATGTTCGATGCGGAATGGCAGGCCCACGGCCTGATCGACCGCGTGGTGCGCGACGCCGCCGCCTGGGTCGAGGCCCGCAACGTGCCGGGCCTGAAGCTGGAGGTGATCCGCCTCGAAGGCCGCACCCCGGTCATCTTCTTCGAGCTGCCGGCTTCCGGCGGCCGCGACGCCGGCCCGGTTTCCACCGGCACCGTCGTGATGTACGGCCACCTCGACAAGCAGCCCGAGTTCAGCGGCTGGCGCAACGACCTGGGCCCGTGGACGCCCAAGTACGAGAACGGCCTGCTCTACGGCCGCGGC
>CBIHPZ010000207.1:0-6596 GCA_966211865.1 uncultured Aquabacterium sp. | reverse complement strand
ACGCCCGACGAGCAGGCGGCCAACGACCAGATGCTGCTGTGCTGCTCGCGCGCCAAGTCGGCGCGGCTGGTGCTGGACCTGTAGCGAACCGACAGGCACCGCCCAGCGCCTGGCCGCGTCCATTGCGCGTCAGCAACCGTCGATGCGGCAGGACGGCGAGGCTGCCTCGGTGGCGGCGCCGGTCTCCTGCCGCAGCAGGCGCTGCGCGAAGGCCTCGGGCCGGCCGTACCAGGCCTGGGCATCGATGCGCTCCAGCCGGCTGTGTCCGTCGGCCCCGCGCCGTTCCAGCACGAAGGTGGGGAACCCGCCGCCGCCCACCCGCGCCAGCAGCGCGCGGGTCTCGGCGACGTGGGCCTGCGTGGCCTCGCCACGCAGGCGCGCAAAGGCCTCGCGGAAGGCGGCCGCGTCCAGCCCGATGCCCACCGCCAGCTCCAGCAGCACCGCCTCGTCGGCGATGCGGCGGCCTTCGACATAGTGGGCCAGCTGGATGCGGGCCAGCAGCTCGGCCCCCCGGCCGCCCAGCGCGTCGGCGGCCAGCACGGCGGTGGTGGGCGGCTCGGAATCGAACACCGCGCCGCCGTCGCGCAGCAAACCTTCAAAGTACGCGGCCCCGAAGGGCTGGCCGCTCAGCTCGGCGATGCGCTGGTCGTGCGGCATCACGTAGGCGCGCAGCGCCGGCGTCACCGGCTGGCGCCGCGGGCCGGCCATCAGGCCGCCGCCGTGCAGCACCACCGGCAGCGCCGCGCGCGCGGCCGCCACCAGTGGCGCGGCGCCGTAGCACCAGCCGCACAGCGGGTCATGGATGTAGTGCAGGGTCGTCGCCATGCCGCTCACCTCGTCCGTCACCACTTCATCTCGCCCTTGTTGACCTTGGCGCCGATGTCCAGCGCAATGCCCAGGCCGGCGCTCGGATAGGCCTGCTTCAGCGCGTCGATCAGCGCGGCGCTGTTCGCCGCCTTGGGCAGCTCCTGCTCGAAGCGCGCCAGGTAGGCCTGGCTGTAGGTGATCTGCGTGGCGTCCTGCGCCGTGCCGGGCGCGGCGTGGCCGGGCACCACCACCGCCGGGTTCAGCGCCGCCATGCCGGCCAGCTTCTGCGACCACGCGGCACGCTCGGCGGCGCTCTGCGTGTCGGCCGTCCACAGGTGCAGGCCGCCGAAGACGTTCACGCCGCCGACGATGGCGCGCAGCGACGGGATCCACACGTAGCTGCGGTGCGGCAGCGCGTCGTCCAGCCCGCGGATGTCCAGCGCCTGGCCTTCCAGCGTCAGCGTGTGGCCCGCCAGCTTGGCCGGCAGCGGCACGTGCTTCGGCGCGTTGCCGCCCAGGCGCGGTCCCCACACCTGCAGCTTGGTCGGCAGCGTGGCCTCGATCTTCTTCAGCGTGGGCTCGGTGGCGACCACGGCGGCGTCGGGGAAGAACTGCTTCAGCACGTCGATGCCGAAGTAGAAGTCCGGGTCGGCCTGGCTGATGTAGATGGTCTTCAGCGTCTTGCCGCTGTCCAGCACCATGGCCGCGATGCGCAGCGCATCGGCGCGCGTGAAGCCGGTGTCCAGCAGCACCGCGTCGGTCTTGCCGGACACCAGCACGGCATTCACGTGGAAGCTGTTCGGCCCGGCGTTGTAGACCTGCAGCGTGAGCGGCGCGGCCGGGGTGGCCTGCGCGGCGGCGTCGGCCACCATGGACAGGCCCGCGACGGCGGGGACGAGCAGGCGGGCGATCTGGCGGAGGGGGAGCATGTGGCTGCCTCGGTGTGTTGCGATGGCTGGCACTCTATTGGCTCGCTGAACGGTGATAAACATCGTTCGGCAAGACAGATTGTTGAGCCGATCGATCAAGTGCCGATGGCGGCGCGGCCGATGAAACAGAGTGCGCCCGCGCTGCGCTTGCGCATGGATTTGCAGCGGCGCCGAGCCTAGGATGCCGCCACGGGCGAGGGTTCGAGTCCGCCCGCAGGAGCGAGGATGAAATCGGAGCCGATCGCGTCGGAAAAGAGCACCGGCTTCGGCGTGCTGCTGCTCGGCGCGTCGGCGGGTGGCCAGGCGGCCATCCTTTCGATCCTGCGCGACCTGCCGCTCGATTTCGACGTGCCGATCGTCGTCGTGCAGCACCTGGCGCCTGAATCGACGGTTCTGGGCATCTACGCCGCACGCCTGGGCTTCTCGTTCGCATGGATCGACGAGCATGCGCGGCTTGGCGCCCGCCAGGTGCTGTTGTGTCCGCCGCGTGGCTGCGTGGAATTGCTGCCGGACGGCAGCTTCCGCCTCGAGCCCTGCGCCGGGGCGACCGACCGCCAGATCGATCGCCTGCTGTCGTCGGCCGCCCGCAGCTTCGGCCCCCATGCCATCGCTGTCGTGCTCACCGGCATGGGCAACGATGGCGCGGCGGGCGCGGTCGAACTGCACCGGGCAGGTGGCCGGGTGCTGGTGCAGAGCGACAGCTCGGCCGAGTTCGCCGACATGCCAAGGGCAGCGGTGGCCGCCGGCGCGGCCGACCTCGTGGTACCGCTGGGCGAGATCGCGCAGGTCCTCCACGACATCGTCAGCGGCGTGCTGGAGCCCCGGGCCCGTTCGGAGCTCGAAGCCATCGACCGCGTGTTCGGGCCCGACGGCGAGGTCGGCGCCCTGGCGCGCCAGGTCAATTGGCTGCACACGCCGCTGGGCCCGGTGCTGCAGTGGCCCGCGGAGTTGCGCCTTCTGGCCCGCACGGCCATGGAAAAGCCGCATCCCACGGCCTTGTGGTGGGGCCGCGAGGGGGCGCTGATCTGCAACGACGCCTACCTTCGCTTCCTGGGCGAGGGCCGGCGGGCGAAGGCGCTGGGCGCACCGGCCCGCGCGGCGTGGGGCGGGGCCTGGAACGACCTGGGCCCGATGGCCGAGCGGGTGATGAAGCACGGGGTTGCGGTCCAGGAGCAACGGTTCCGCTTCCTGCTCGACCGGCATGGCGCCGTCGAAGAGGTGTTCTCGCACTTCGCGTTCTCGCCGATCCGCGATGGGCGTGGCAGCGTGGTCGCGGTGCACCACTCCGCCTGGGACGTGACCGAGCAGGTGGTGGCCGAACGGCGCCTGCAGGCCTTGCGGGCGCTGGCCGAAGGGATCGCGGGCGCCCACGCGCCGCGGGCGGCCTGCGAGCAGGCGGCGGCCGTGCTGGGCGCCGCTCCGTTGGACGTGCCGTTCGCCGTGCTGTACCTGTTCGACCGGACCCGCCGCCAGGCCATGCTGGCGGCCGCAGCCGGGCTGGCCGCCGGCAGCAGCGCGGCGCCTCACACCATGGTGATCGGCAGCGCTGGCGACACCTGGGCGCTGCAGCGGCTCATCGACAGCGCCGCCACCGCGGAGCCGCCCGGCGTGCTGCTGCAGGACCTCCCGCGGCGCGTGCCCGAGATGCCGGCGCTGATGGCGGGCCCGCCCGCCGGACCGCTGCCGCGGAGTGCCATCCTCCTGCCCTTGCGCTGGGGCGACGATGTGCGGCCGATCGGCGCGCTCGTCGCGGGCCTGAGCCCGCACCGCCCGTTCGACGAGGGCTACCGCAGCTTCGTGGGGCTGGTGGCCCGGCAGGTGAGTGCCGGGCTCGCCGAGGCGCGGGCGCACGAACTCGAGCGCGAGCAGCGCGAGCGCCTGGCGGGGCTCGACCGCGCCAAGACCGAGTTCTTCGCCAACGTCAGCCACGACTTCCGCACGCCGCTCACACTGCTGCTGTCGCCGCTGGACGAGATGCTGCGCCGGCGTGACGAGTTCCCGGCGGAACTGGCCGCCGAGATCGACGTGGCCGCCCGCAACTCGCGCCGCTTGCTGCGGCTTGTGGACAACCTGCTGGACTTTTCGCAGATCGAGCAGCGCCGGCAGCGGGTGGCGGTGCGCCCCACCGACCTCGCGGCCCTGACGACGGACGTGGCCAGTGCCTTTCGCAGTGCCGTCGAGCGCGCGGGGCTGAAGCTGAGCGTGCAGTGCCCGGACACGCTGCCGCTGGTGCCCGTCGACAGCCAGACCTGGGAGCGCATCGTCTCCAACCTGCTGTCGAACGCGCTGAAGTTCACCTTCGAAGGCGAGATCACGCTCAGCCTGCGCGCGCTGTCGCTGCACGTGGAACTGGTCGTGGCCGACACCGGCATCGGCATCCCGAAACACGAGTTGCCGAACGTCTTCAAGCGCTTCCACCGCGTGCGCGGCGCGCGGGCGCGCACGATCGAAGGTTCCGGCATCGGCCTGGCGCTCGTGCATGACCTGGTCACGCGCATGGGGGGGCAGATCCAGGTGCTAAGCCGTGAAGGACGTGGCACCGCCTTCACGATCTGGATGCCCTTGCAGGCGTCCCGTGCCACCTTCGATGCGTCCACCTTGGCGCCGGAGGACACGTCCGGCGGTCACATCGCGTCCGGGCTGGCGGAGGAGGCGTACACCTGGCTCGCCGGCCCAGCCGGGGGGCCCGGATTCGACGAGATGCTCGATGCCCCGAAAGGCGAACACCTGCGGCTGGCGCCGGGTGCCCACGTGCTGGTGGCCGACGACAACGCGGACCTGCGCGACTACCTGAAGCGCCTGCTCGGCGCCTACTGGCGGGTGACCGCAGTGGCCGACGGCGCGCAGGCGCTGCAGGCGGCGCGCGCGCAGCGGCCGGACCTGATCCTGGCCGACGTGATGATGCCGGCGCTGGATGGCTTCGCCCTGCTGCGCACGGTCCGCGACGACGAGGCGCTGAAGCACACGCCGCTGATCTTCCTGACCGCGCGCGCCGGCGAGGACACCGCGATCGAAGGCCTGCTGGCCGGCGCGGACGACTACCTGGCCAAGCCCTTCTCGGCGCGCGAGCTGATCGCGCGCGTGGGCGGGCAGATCGAACTGGCGCGCACCCGGCGCCGCGCCGAAGAACTGAACGCGCTTCTCGTGCGCTTCTCCGATGCCGTCTCCGGGATACGGCATCCCACGGCGGTGGCCGAGGCGGCGTGCCGGCTCGTGGCCGGGCAGCTCCAGGTGGAACAGGCGTATTGGACCGAGGTCGACTGGACGACGCGCGAGTACGTGATCGGCGTGGCATTCACGCGCGCCGGGGTGCCGGCTGTTTCAGGCCGCGTCGGCTTCGACGCCTGGGAGCCCTTCACGTCGCAGCTGCTCGAAGGCAGGCCGGTCGTGGTGGATGACACGCAATCGGATCCACACGTGCCGCCGCAGCTTCGCGCGGGCTACGCGCAACGGGCGGTGGGCGCCGACGTGGCGGTGCCGGTGCTGGTCAACGGCCGGTTCGTCAGCCTGCTGGCGGTGAACCAGCGCGAGACGCGCCATTGGACCGCCGAAGAGATTGGCCTCATCGCGGGCCTCGCCGGCCGCTGCTGGGCGGAAATCGAGCGTGCGCGCGCGGAGCTGGAACTGCGCGAGAACGAAGCCAAGTTCCGGGCGGTGTTCGAAACCATGATCGAGGCGTGCTGCGTGTTTGAAATGATCTACGACGCTCAGGGCAAGCCCGTCGATTGGCGGATCCTGGAAGCCAATCCCGGTTATGAAAGGGAGAGCGGATTGAAGGACGTCGCGGGCAAGCTGGCCAGCGAGGTCATGCCCGGGACGGAGACCTATTGGCATGAGACATTCGGCCGGGTGGTCGAAACCGGCGAGGCCGAGCAAATCGAGAAGTGGCACCAGCCCACCGATCGATGGGTTCACAGTTCGACGGCCCGCGTGGGCGGCCCGGGCAGCCGGCGCCTGGTCAGCGTGTTCTATGACATCACCGAACGCAAGCGGGCCGAGATGGCGCTGCGTGAAAGCGAAGAGCGCCTGGCGAAGGAATTGGAAGACGCGCGGCTGCTTCAGAAACTGAGCATCGAGTTGGTTTCCGAAGGGGGCCCCGACGGGCACTACCACCACATCGTGGACGTGGCGCGAACGCTGATGCGTTCGGATGCGGCGAGCATCCAGGAACTGGATGTGGTGGATTCACGATTGACACTGCTGGCACACAGCGGCTTTCACGCGGAATCGGCGGCGCACTGGGCTCATGTGAATGCCGATGCCGGCAGTTCCTGCGGACGCGCGCTGCTGGATCAACAACGCGTGGTCGTGCCGGACCTGGACCAATTCGAGGCCGATGCGCACGATGTGGCGGCATTTCGCCAATCCGGAATCATGTCGGTGCAATCGACGCCGCTGGTCGCCAGCAGCGGGCGCATCGTCGGCATGATGTCCACCCACTGGCACCACCCGCACACGCCCAGCGCCGAGAGCTACCGCTACTTCGACATTCTTTCGCGCCTCGTGGCCGACTTCATGGAACGCACCCGTGCCAAGGCGGCCTGGCGCGACCGCAGGCCCCCGGGACGGCGGGCGGTTCAGCGTCCTGCCTGAAGAGCCCTTCAGTTCGCCCCGGCGGTTGGCGTTGCCGAACAGCTCGTCGATCCGTTCGACCGGCAGTGGTGCGCTGCACGTCGCATCCATCGCCCGGTGGAACCGGCGGCGCCGTGATGACCAGCCGTCGTTCTGCGCTTCGCATTCCACCAGCAGGCGCACGCGGACCAGGTCGGTGACGCCCTCGGCCGTCCCCCGCCAGGGGCGCCACAGGGCGGGCGGCGGGCCGGGGCGCGTTAGATTCCGTCCCCACATGCGCCTGCTCCT
>CBIHPZ010000206.1:0-6651 GCA_966211865.1 uncultured Aquabacterium sp. | reverse complement strand
ACCGCCTTGACGATGGCGTCGGCCACGCCGTCGGCCCGCAGCGATTCCAGGCCCGCGTAAGTCGTGCCGCCCTTGCTGGTGACGCGCTCGCGCAGCACCGAAGGCGGCTCGTCGGACTGCGCGGCCAGCGCCGCGGCACCGTCGAAGGTGGCCAGCGCCAGGCGTTTGCCCTGCTCCGCGCTCAGGCCCATCTGCTCGGCCGCGGCCATCATCGCCTCGACGAAATAGAAGACGTAGCCGGGCCCGGAGCCGGACAGCGCGGTCACCGCGTCCAGGTCCGCTTCGTTCGGCAACCACATCAGCTGGCCGGTGGGCGCGAGGATCTCCTCCACCAAGGCGCGTTCGCCCGCGGTGACGCCGGGCGTGGCCACCAGCCCGGCGATGCCGCGGCCGATCAGCGCCGGCGTGTTGGGCATGCTGCGCACGATGCGGCTGCTGCCGGTGGCGCGTTCGATCGCGGCGCTGCGGATGCCGGCCATCACGCTCAGCTGCATTGCATTCTTCACCTGCGCGGCGCAGGGCCTGGCCGCGTCATTGAAGAGTTGGGGCTTCACGGCCCAGACCACCAGCGCCGCCTCGGCCAACGTGGCGTCGGCCGCGGCCAGCGTGCGCACGCCGAAGTCCGCCTGCAGCTTCGCGCGCTGCGCCTCGCCCGGGTCCAGCACCAGCACGCTGGCGGCCGGCCGGCCGGTTTTCAGCAGCCCGCCGATCAGCGCGCTGGCCATGTTGCCGCCGCCGATGAAGGCGATGGTGTCGTGTCGCTTGTCCATCGCGGCAGTGTATGCACCGGCTCGGGCGGCCCCATGGGCGGGGGCCCGCAGCACTTCGGGCACGAGGCGGTCCGCTCGATGCCGCGCAGGCGGGGCGAGAACAAGGCTGGTCAAGGCGCGCAGGGCCGCTGGGCGTTCGGGGGGATCCGGTGCACGGGTCGTCGCCGCGGATCGTCGGCCATTCCATGTACCGGGTGGTTCATGCAAAGCGCGCATAACCATGCACAAGCCGGTTACAGCCTCCTACATTGCGCGCCGAACGGGCCGGCTCACGGCCCACGAAGCCTTGCAAACCACCCGTTCGACACCTTCCCAACAGGACCGACCATGACGACCCTTTCCTACGTCACCCCGACTGCCGACAGCCCCTGGGGCACCTACCTCTCGCAGGTGGACCGCGTGCTGCCCTACCTGGGCTCGCTGTCGCGCTGGGCCGAATCGCTGAAGCGCCCGAAGCGCGCGCTGATCGTGGACGTGCCGATCGAACTGGACGACGGCACCATCGCCCACCACGAGGGCTACCGCGTGCAGCACAGCCTGTCGCGCGGTCCCGGCAAGGGCGGCGTGCGCTACCACCCGGACGTGACGCTGGAAGAGGTGATGGCGCTCTCCGCCTGGATGAGCATCAAGAACGCCGCGGTGAACCTGCCCTACGGCGGCGCCAAGGGCGGCATCCGCGTCGACCCGAAGAAGCTGTCCATCAAGGAGCTGGAGCGCCTGACGCGCCGCTACACCAGCGAGATCGGCATCATCATCGGCCCGCAGCAGGACATCCCCGCGCCCGACGTGAACACCAACGGCCAGATCATGGCCTGGATGATGGACACGTACTCGATGAACGTCGGCGCCACCGCCACCGGCGTGGTCACCGGCAAGCCGATCCACCTGGGCGGCTCGCTGGGCCGCGTGAAGGCCACCGGCCGCGGCGTGTTCGTCACCGGCCGTGAAGCCGCCCGCCGCATCGACCTGCCGCTGGAAGGCGCGCGCATCGCGGTGCAGGGCTTCGGCAACGTCGGCTCCTCGGCGGCCGAGCTGTTCGTGCAGGCCGGCGGCAAGATCGTCGCGGCGCAGGACCACACCGGCACCATCGTCAACAGCAAGGGTTTCGACCTGGCCAAGCTGCTGCCGCACGTGCGCGACACCGGCGGCGTGGCCGGCTTCAAGGACAGCGAGCCCTGCGACAACGAGGCCTTCTGGGACCTGCCCTGCGACATCCTGATCCCCGCCGCGCTGGAAGGCCAGATCACCGCCGACCGCGCCCGCCGCATCCAGGCCAAGCTGGTGCTCGAAGGCGCCAACGGCCCCACGGTGCCCAGCGCCGACGACATCCTGGCCGACCGCGGCATCCTGGTGGTGCCCGACGTCATCTGCAACGCCGGCGGCGTGACCGTCAGCTACTTCGAGTGGGTGCAGGACTTCTCGTCCTTCTTCTGGACGGAAGACGAGATCAACCTGCGCCTGGACAAGATCATGGTCGGCGCGCTGCGCAAGATCTGGGACACGGCGGACCAGCACCGCATCACGCTGCGCACGGCGACCTTCGCGGTGGCCTGCGAGCGCATCCTGATGGCGCGCCAGGAGCGCGGCCTGTACCCCTGAGCGTTGTTGTTCCGGCCCCCAATCGGGGGTAGTGAGAAACCCGGGGTGGCACGCGGCGTGCATGTTCCGCGTGCCATAGTTCGGGCCTGCTGTAGCCAGATGTTCGGCTTGGCTCCAACGAGCCTGGACATTCCACGGTATGACCGACAACCCCCCCAGCCCCGCTCCCGCGGCCTCCCCCGCAGCGACCCCCGCCTCGCCCGCCCTGGGCGACCGCGGGCTCGACAAGATCGACGCCCGCATCCTGCGCGCGCTGCAGAAGGACGGCCGCATCTCCAACCTGAAGCTCGCCGAGCAGGTGCACCTGTCGCCCACCGCGGTGCTGGAGCGCGTGAAGCGGCTGACGCGCGAGGGCTTCATCCTCGGCTACGAGGCGCGGCTGAACCCGGCCAAGCTGGGTGCCGGGATGATGGTCTTCGTCGAGGTGCTGCTCGACCGCACCGCGCCCGACGTGATGGACATGTTCAAGGCCGCGGTGCAGGCCCGGCCGGAGATCCTGGAATGCCACCTGGTGGCCGGCGGCTTCGACTACCTGATCAAGACCCGCGTGGCCGACATGCGGGCCTACCGCGAAATGATCGCCACGGTGATCTGGAGCCTGCCCGGCGTGCGCGAGACGCGCACCTACACGGTGATGGAAGAGGTCAAGAACCACACCGCCCTTCCGATCTGATTCGCGATCTGAGGCGGTCTCAGCCGCAGCGGCCCTTTGCCGCACATCCGTCGGCCCGCGGCGGCCAATTCAGTGAGAACACGATGGCGAAGTGCGGCACCGTAGCGGTATGCACTCGTCGATCGACGACATCGATGCCCAGCTGCTGCGGCTGCTGCAATCCGATGGTCGGATGTCCAAGCAGAAACTGGCGGATGCCGTGGGCCTGTCGGCCGCGGCCACGCACGACCGCGTCAAGCGCCTGACCGACGAGGGCTACATCCTCGGCTTCGAGGCGGTGCTCAATCCCGTGAAGCTGTGCGCCGGCCTGCTGGTGTTCGCCGAGGTGCGGCTGGAGTACACCGGCGTGGGCGTGGCCGACGCCTTTCGCGCCGCCGTGCAGGTGCGGCCCGAGATCCTGGAGTGCTACGAGGTGGCCGGCAGCTTCGACTACATGATCAAGACCCGCGTGGCCGACATGGGCGCCTACCGCGACCTGGTGGCGTCCGTCGTCTGGACCCTGCCCGGCGTGCGCGACCTGCGCACCTTCGCCGTGATGGAAGAGATCAAGAACACCGCGCGCATCCCGCTGTGAGCCGCGCCTGCTGACCCCTGATTGGGGCGGCCTTCACCGGCCCGGTGCGCCTGTTCCTCGTTTTGCAGCGCGCTGGCAACACGCGTTAACGCGAAGCGGGAAAACGCCATCCCCCAACTTCGGGGGTTGTCCAGACAAGCTGCGCACAAGCTCACGTATCCTGGCCTTTCATGGCTGGGTGATCCCGCGGCCTGCGACTTCGATGGCGGCGCGCTGACACCCAAAGCGATCGGCCCTCAGCAGCTCGCGGCCGTTCATGCGCGCCGGGTCCTCAGCGATGCGATTTGTTGTTTCGACCCACTCAAGACGCACGAGGACCCATCGATCATGAAACGCTTGAATGTGCTGGCCTCCACCCTGGCGGCCGCCTTCGCGCTGGCCCTGCCCGGCGTGGCATCGGCCGGCTTCGTCTGGACCGAGAAGGCGCCCGGCGCCGGAGACCTGCTGTCCACCGCGCAGGTCACCTATGACAGTGCCCTGAACACGCTGGATTCCATCTCCGGCGCGCTGACCAACACCACCGGCGCGTACGAGGTCGACCTGTACCGCATCCGCATCGCCGACCCCGCCACGTTCTCCGCCACGGTGCACGGCGACCCGCTGGACTTCGCGCTCTTCCTGTTCGACGAAGCCGGCCTGGGCGTGTTCATGAGCGACGACAACCCGTCCTACCCCGATCCCTCGCTGCCCGGGCTGCCGGGCGGCCTCGCCGGTGGCGTGTACTACCTGGCCGTCGCGTTCGCGCTGTCGAACCCGGTGGACGCTTCCGACACCTCGCTTTTCGAGGCCACCGGCGCGCCGGTGGAAGCCGTGGCCGCCGGCACCGGCGCGCTGGCCGGCTGGCAGCTGAACCCCGGCTTCGCCACCTCGCCCTTCAGCTACGAGATCCTGCTGACCGGCGCCACCAACGCCACCGTCCCCGAGCCGGCCACCGCCGCGCTGCTGCTGGCCGGCGGCCTGGGCGCCTGGCTGTCGTCGCGCCGCCGCAAGGGCGCCGGCACCACCGCCGCGCTGACCGCCGCCGCCTGAGCGCGGCACCCGCACGGTCCATCCACAAGGGATCCAGGAGGTTTTCATGACAACGAAGAGCTTTGTCAAAAGCGCCCTCGCACTGGGCGCGGTCCTCGCCATCCAGGGCACCACGGTCGCGCAGACGGCCCTGCCCAACGACGCCGCGTCGCTGCGGCTGGCTTCGCCCGGCACGGTCACCCAGCAGCCGTCGCGCCTGCGCCAGCAGGTGGGCGAGGTGCAGGTGGCGGTGCGCCTGGCCGACCAGCCGCTGGCGCTGGCCGTCGGCCTCAACGCCAAGCGCCTGGGCAGCAAGCTGACGCTGGACCAGCGCCGCGCCTACGTCGCCGGGCTGAAGGCCAAGCAGGACGCGCTGATGGCGCAGGTGCGCAGCCTGGGCGGCCGCGAGGTGGCGCGCCTGACCAACACCTACAACGGCCTGGTCGTCGCCATCGACGCGGCCCGGCTGCCCCAGGTGGCGCAGCTGGCGGGCGTCACGGGCATCCGCCCGGTGGTGGATTTCGAGAAGCACCTCGGCAGCACCGTGCCCTACGTGGGCGCGGCGGCGCTGCAGGCCATGGGCGTGACCGGCGCGGGCGTGAAGATCGCGGTGCTGGACTCGGGCATCGACTACACGCACAAGAACCTCGGCGGCTCGGGCCTGCTGTCCGACTTCAATGCCGCGGCGGCCGCGGCCGGCGGCACGGCCCCGGCCAACCTGTTCCCCTCGGCCAAGGTCATTGGGGGTTATGACTTCGTCGGCGAGGTGTGGCCCAACGGCCCGGCCAAGCCGGACCCCAACCCGATCGACGCCGGCCCCGACGCCGGCCACGGCACGCACGTGGCCGACATCGCCGCCGGTGCCAGCCTGGACGGCACGCACAAGGGCATGGCCCCGGGCGCCAAGCTGTACGCGGTGAAGGTGTGCAGCAGCGTGTCCACCAGCTGCAATGGCCTGGCCATCCTGCAGGGCCTGGAATGGGCGATGGACCCCAAGGGCGACCTGAGCTTCGACGGCGCGGCCGACGTGGTGAACCTGTCGCTGGGCGCCAGCTACGGCCAGCGCGAGAACCCCTCGACCGAGGCGGTCACCAACCTCGTGCGCTTCGGCATCGTGGCGTCCATCTCGGCCGGCAACTCGGCCGACCGGCCCTACATCCTGGGCTCGCCCTCGAACTCGCCGGAGGCCATCAGCGTGGCGCAGACGTCGCTGCCGACCGCGGTGGGCATTCCGCTGGTCGTCAACTCGCCCGCGTCGATCGCGGGGCAGAAGACCAACACCGCCACCGTGCCCTGGGCGCCGATCGTCAACGGCTTCACCGGCAACATGGTGTACGCGGGCCGTGCCTGTCCGGCCGGCAGCGTCAGCCCCACAACCCCGGCCGATCCGCTGCCCAACGTCACCGGCAAGGTGGCGCTGATCGACCGCGGCTCCTGTTCGGTGAGCCTGAAGGTGGCCTACGCCGCGAGCGCCGGCGCCATTGGCGTCGTCGTCGCCAACAACGCCAGCGGCGACGCGCCCAGCTTCAGCTTCGGCGGTGGCTCGCCGCTGGTGGAGACGCTGATCGTCACGCAGTCCATCGGCAACCAGCTGAAGGCGGCGCTGTCGAGCCAGGTGGTCAATGTCTCGGTGAGCCCGGAGGTCAGCATCCCGCTCGTGGGCAGCATGGCGTCCACGTCCTCGCGCGGGCCCAGCTACGACTTCGGCGCGCTGAAGCCCGAGATCGGCGCGCCCGGTGCTTCCACCTCCGCGGTGTACGGCACGGGCAACGGCACCGAAGCCTTCGGTGGCACCTCCGGCGCCGCGCCGATGGTGACCGGCGCAGCCGCGCTGCTGCTGGAGAAGTACCCCAGCGCGCTGCCCACCGAGATCAAGGCGCGCCTGATGAACGGCGCGAACAAGGAGGTCTACATCAACCCGGCCACGCAGCCGGGCGTGCTGGCACCGGTCTCGCGCATCGGCGGCGGCGAACTGCGCGCCGACAAGGCGGCGGCGCTGAACACCACGCTGTGGGACTCGGTGAACC
>CBIHPZ010000205.1:0-6670 GCA_966211865.1 uncultured Aquabacterium sp. | reverse complement strand
TTGACAATACCAATATAGTACCAGACAAGACCAGATCGGCAATGGCGAGGCGCCGGATTGGCGTCGGCATAAACCCTCGGCCGGGCTCGCTTCCCTGGGAGCAGGCGAGCTTGGCGCTCGGCGGGCGTGCGGCTTCGGCTGGTACTAAGACCACTGTCCGGGCCGAGGCGCTCCACAATCCGGGCCCCCATCGCTGCGGGCCGCCCAGGCCATGATCCCATGCAGAAAATCGACTTCGAAATCCGCGGCGAGTTCATCACCCTGGACCGCTTGCTGAAGGCCACGGGCCTGGCCGGCAGCGGTGGCCAGGCCAAGACCCTGGTGGCCGACGGCAAGGTGCAGGTGGACGGGCAGGACGAGCTGCGCAAGACCGCCAAGCTGCGTGCCGGCCAGGTGGTGGCGCTGACGGGCGTGCGCATCCGCCTGCTGCCGCCGGGCGCCGGAAACGCCGTGGACGCGGCGCCCGACGAGCCGGCTGAATAAAACATTCACGCCGCGGCTGGGCAGCCCGGCGCCGCTATCCTGAAGCGCCTTTCTGCCCAGGACCACGGCGATGACCCGGCCCACCCTGATCGGCCTCGATGCGGACGACACGCTCTGGCACAACGAGACCCTGTTCCGGCTGACCCACCAGCGCTTCAACGAGCTGCTGGCGCCCTGGGCCGATGCGGCGCAGGTGGAGGAGCACCTGGCGGCGGTGGAGCGGCGCAACCTGGGCGTGTACGGCTACGGCGCCAAGGGCTTCACCTTGTCGATGCTGGAGACCGCGGTGGAACTGAGCGCCGGCGCGGCGCCGGCACGCGTGATGCAGGAGATCCTGGCCAACGGGCGCGACCTGATGACGCATCCCATCGACCCGCTGCCCGGGGTGCGCGACGCGCTGGAAGCCCTGGCCGAGCGCGCGCCGCTGGTGCTGATCACCAAGGGCGATCTCTTCCATCAGGAGTCGAAGCTCGCCGCCTCGGGCCTGGGCGACCTGTTCTCGGGTGTCGAGATCGTCAGCGAAAAGACGGCCGAGACCTACCGCCGCGCCTTCAAGCGCCATGGCGTGGCGGCTGAAGGCGCGCTGATGGCGGGCAACTCCGTCCGCTCGGACATCCTGCCGGCGCTGGAGGCGGGCAGCCATGCGGCGCTGATCCCGTACCCGCTGGTGTGGGCGCACGAGGCGGCGGAGGTGCCGAAGGCGCACCCGCGCTTTCGCGAGTTCGAGAAGCTGGGCGACCTGGTGCCCTGGTTCGATGGCTTGTGAGGCCCCTCGCCGGCGGCCAATCCGTCGGCGCTGCCCCTCACGCAGGGCCCCCAGGCCAGCGCTTCGCCGAGCTGGAACGGTCCCGCGAATGTTGCTGTCCGCCTTCAGACTCCGCGCCGGTCGCGGGCCGGCGTCGGAACGGCCCACCCCGTCAGCCCAGCGGCTCCAGCGTTTCCACCAGCCGCGCCGCGCTGCCATCGGACAGCTGGAAGCGCACCCAGCGCATGCGGCTCGGTTCGATTTCCACCTCGGCCTGGTGGTTGGCGCCGGTGACGAACTCGAGCGCCGGCGGTGCCGGGCCGAACCAGTCCAGCGCCGCCAGGGTGGCCTCGGCCGCCACGATTTCCGGACTGGCGTAGCGCCACAGCGATCGCCCCAGCAGCTGCGAACGGGGCACGTGGCACTGCCGCTCGCGCGCCGGCGACAGCGCGAGCAGCCGGTGCGTCAGGTCGCACACCAGGTGCACCGGGCGGGTGGATTGCTCGACCAGCCGCGCCAGCTCGCGTTCGGCCGCGCAGTCCAGGCGGGCGTGCATCAGCTGGCGCAGCGCGGCTTCCTCGTCGGGATCGGGCAGCTGCTGGCCGTTCTCCCAGCGCGAGATGGTGGCCTGCGACACCCCCAGCAGCTCGCCCGCGTGCTGCTGCTTGATGCGGCGCAGAGACCGCCAGCGGCGCAGCGCGGCGCCCAGTTGGCGGGCGTCGCCGCAGTGGAGGGCGGGGTGGGGCGTCATGGGGACAGGCAGGGTGACTGAGCGCGCACGCTGGGCCGCGATTTTCGGCTACTACCTGCTCGGCGTGTTCTCGGCGGCGCAGCTGGGCAAGATGTCCGCGCTGGCGCCGGTGGTGGCGGCCGACCTGCACTTGAGCCTGACGACGGTGGCCGGCGCCATCTCGCTGCTGGAAGCCGGCGGTGCGCTGCTGGGGGCGGTGGCCGGCCTGCTGGCCCTGCGGCTGGGCCTGCGCCGCACGCTGCTGGGCGGCCTGGCCTGCCTGACGCTGGCCGGCTTCGGCACCGCGTTCGCCCAGGGCGCGGCGGGGCTCATCGGCTGGCGGCTGCTGGAGAGCCTGGGCCACCTGGGCATCATCGTCACGGTGCCGGTGATGATCGCGACCGTCGCGGGCCCGGCGGTGCGCGTGGCGCTGGCCTTGTGGAGCAGCTTCGTGCCGGTGGGCCTGGCACTGGGCGCCTGGGGCTGGGGTGGCCTGGGCGCGCTGATGTCCTGGCGCTGGGCGATGGGGGTGGGTGGCGTGCTTGCGTTGTGCGCCCTGGTGGCCTGTGCCGGGGTGCGGACCGCCGCCCCGCCGCGCGGGGGCGCACGGGCTGCCGCCACGACCGCCGGCGCGCGGAACGCCGCGCCGGCGGCCGGCCCCATCGGCTGGGGGCCCTGGTGCCTGGCGATGTCGTTCGGTTGCTGCACGCTCTACGAGGTGGGCTTGCTGGCGCTGCTGCCCAGCTTCCTGGTGCAGCGCGGCGGCGCCTCGGCCGCGCTGGCGGCGCACTGGACGGCGGTGGCCTCGGTGTCGGCCGTGCTGGGCAGCGTGGCGGCCGCAGTGCTGGCGCGGCGGCACGTTGCGCCGCTGGTGCCCATGGCCGTCAGCACCGTGCTGCCGGGGCTGATGCTGTTCGGCGTCTTCGTCGACCCGCCGGCGGTGCTGCCGGTGGCGCTGCTGGCGACGGCGCTGAACGCGCTGGCCGGCGTCTATTTCAGCCTGGCCTTTGCGTGGCTGCCCGCGGTGGCCGGCGGGCCGGCCGGCATGGTGCGGGCCAACGGGCTGATCGCGCAATTCGGCGCCGGCGGCGCGCTGGCCGGGCCGCCGCTGATGGCGGCCTGCGTCGAACGCTGGGGCTGGCCCGCCGCGGCGGTGGCCGGGGCGGCGTTCGCGCTGCTGGCGGTGCCGCTGGCCTGGGGCGCCCTGCGCGGTGTGGGCATTCATCCGGAGGGGGTGTCCACGCAGCCGCTTTGAGACAATCGCCGCCTCCAACGCCGGCTGCGTGCCCCCGTAGCCGGCGTTTTCCATTCCAGGGGCCATGTCGAGGACAACCATGCACAAAAACCTCAAGGGCGCTGCCATCGCGGCGGCGCTGCTTGTTTCTTCGTTCGGCACCATTCCCACGGCCCACGCGGCCCCGCTCCAGGCCTGCTTCGTCTACGTCAGCCCGGTCGGCCAAGCCGGCTGGAGCTACCAGCACGACCTGGGCCGGCAGGCGATGGCCAAGGCGTTGCAAGGCCAGGTGACCACGCGCTTCGTCGAGGCCGTGGCCGAGGGCCCCGACAGCGAGCGCGTGATGCGCGAGCTGGCGCGCGACGGCTGCGGCCTGGTGTTCGCCACCAGCTTCGGCTACCTGGAGCCGGCGCTGCGCGTGGCGGCGGAGTTCCCGGCTGTGAAGTTCGAACACGCCGGCGGCTACAAGACCGCGGCCAACCTGGCCACGTACAACGCGCGTTACTACGAGGCGCGCTGGCTGGCCGGCTACCTGGCGGGCAAGCACAGCAAGACCGGCGTGGCCGGCTACGTCGCCGGCTTTCCGGTGCCGGAGGTGGTGCAGGGCATCAATGCCTTCACGCTCGGCATGCGCGTGGCCAACCCGAAGGCCGAGGTGAAGCTGGTGTGGCTGAACAGCTGGTTCGACCCCGCGCGCGAGCGCGAGGCCGCGCTGGCCCTGGTCAACCAGGGCGCCGACGTGCTGACCAACCACAGCGGCTCGCCGGCCGTGCCGCAGGCGGCCGAGGAGAAGGGCGTGGCGGTCGTCGCCTACCAGAGCGACATGTCGACCTTCGCGCCCCGCGCCCAGCTGGCCGCGGTGACGCACCACTGGGGCGGCTACTACACGCAGGTGGCCAAGGCCGTGATCGCCGGTGGCTGGAAGCCGCAGCCGGTGTGGGGCGGCATGAAGGACGGCTTCGTGCAGCTGTCGGCGTTGAATCCGGCGCTGCCGGCGGCGCTGAAGGCGGACGTCGAGCAGCGGCGCCAGGCCATCGTGTCGGGCCGCTTCCTGCCCTTCAGCGGCCGGCTGGTGGACAACAACGGCCAGGAGCGGCTGGCCCAGGGCGCGCTGACGGATGCGCAGATCGCCGGCATGGACTGGCTGGTGCAGGGCGTGAGCGGGTCGGTGCCCGCGGCGCGCTGAGCCTGGTCAGCCCACCGCGCGCGGCCAGCTCTCCGGCCGGATGAAGCCGGGATTCGTCAGCGCGAACAGCAGGTGGTCGCGCCAGGCGCCGTCGATGTAGAGGTAGTCGCGCGCCAGGCCCTCCTCGCGGAAGCCCAGGCGCTGCACCACGCGCAGGCTGGCGGCGTTCTCGGGGCGGATGGCGGCCTGCACGCGGTGCAGGTTGATGGCGGGCGAGAAGGCCTCGTCCAGCAGGGCCGACAGCGCCTCGTTCATCAGGCCGCGGCCGGTGTGCTGCGCGTCCAGCCCGTAGCCCAGCGAGCAGCCGTGGAAGGGCCCGCGCGCGATGCCCGACAGGTGCACCGAGCCGATCACCCAGCCCGGCTTGCCGCGCGGCTCCAGCCACCAGCGCAGGCTGCGGCCTTCGTCGAAGGCGCGCCGGCCTTCGGCCAGCGATTCGGCGACCACCGGCAGGCGTGAATGGTCGGGCGGCAGGGGTGGATCCCAGCGCGCGAAGTGAGCGGCATTGCGCTGGTAGTAGGCCGCCACCGCCGGCGCCAGCGCGGGGTCGGTGGCGTGCAGCAGCAGGCGTTCGGTGCGGATGTGGTGGCGTGCGGCGACGTCAGGCATCGGCGCAGTCTAGGGCGGGACGGCGGCGCAGGTTGTGACCGGTGGCACCGGCCTGTTCCATTCGGGGGATGCCGGCACGCCGTTCATCGTCCACCCCCCGGGATCGGGCACCGACATGGCGATTTCGCGGCGCCACTGCCGGGGCCTCGACAGCGGGCAGCACGCTGGTCGGATCCGGCGCCCTTGGGCTATACCGCCGCGGCCAGCGCGCCCGCCGCCGGCCCGAAGGCGTAGGCGTCCATGGCCAGGCAGCCGTAGGTCAGCGCGTCGTGAACACGCTGCGGCGCGGCTTCCCGCCCGCCGGCACCGGCGGCCACGAACCAGGGCAGCAGGTGCTCGTCGGTGGGGTGCATGTCCACCGCGTGCGGCGCCTGGGCGCGGTAGGCCATCAGTGCGTCCCAGTCGCGTGCGGTGCTGCGGTCGACGAACCAGCGGCGGAAGGCGGCGCTTGCCGGCACCTCGGGCGCGTCCAGTGCGGGGCGGCGCGCGCCGAAGATCATGCGCAGGTTGTGGGTCATGCTGCCGGTGGCCAGGATCCACACGCCGTCGTCGGCCAGCGGCGCCAGGGCCTGGCCCAGTGCGAACAGCTGCGCCGGGCTCCAGTCCGGCGGAAAGGCCAGCGGCAGCACCGGCACGTCCGCCTCGGGGTGGCTGAAGCGCAGCGGGGTCCAGATGCCGTGGTCCAGGCCGCCGCTGTCGGCCACGTGCACCGGCAGGCCCGCGGCCTGCAGCAGCGAAACCACGCGCTGGGCCAGCGCGGGCGCGCCGGCGGTGTCGTAGCGCAGGCGGTACAGCGCGTCGGGGAAGCCGCCGAAGTCGTGCACCGTGGGGTGCTCGGCCGCGGCCAGCAGCACCGGCTCGCGCGCCAGCGAGTGGGCGGAGACGGCCAGGATGGCCTTCGGCTTGCCGCCCGCCAGCGCATCGATCGCCCGGCCCAGGCGCTGCCAGAACGGGCCGGTGGCGCCGGGCTCCAGCGCCGTCATCGGCGAGCCGTGGGAGACGAAGACGGGGGGAAGCGTGCGGGGCGTGTCCATGCCGCCATTGCAGCACCCGCCGCGTCCGCGGACGTTCGATCGGGCTGCACGCGGCGTTCAGTGGCCGTGTCGAACGCCCGGGCTCGCCGACCGCGCCGGGTGCCGCCGCGGTGGCCTGGTGTACCGTCGCCGCCCATGGATGCCTCCACCGCCACGCCGCCCGCGCTGCCTGTTGCCGCGCCGCTGAAACCGCGCTTGCCGATCTCCACCTTCGCGCTCGCCTGGCGCCAGGGCTGGCGAGACTTCCGCGCCGGCGAGCTGCGCCTGCTGATGGTGGCGGTGATGCTGGCGGTGGCGGCGCTGACGGCGGTGGGCTTCTTCGCCGACCGGCTGCAGGGTGCCCTGGCACGGGACGCGCGGCAGCTGCTGGGCGGCGACGCCGTGGTGGCCAGCGACCAGCCCGCGCCGCCGGCCTTCACCAGCAAGGCGCGCGAACTGGGGCTGCAGGTGGTCGCCACCGCCACTTTTCCCAGCATGGCGCGCGCGCCGGACGACAAGGGTGGCGACAGCCGCCTGGTGGCGCTGAAAGCGGTGCCGGACGGCTACCCGCTGCGCGGCGCGATGCGGGTGCAAGGCAGCCCGGGCGGCGCGGAGGAAGCGCTGGCGCATGGCCCCGCCGCCGGCACGGTGTGGGTGGATGCGGCCTTGC
>CBIHPZ010000204.1:0-6685 GCA_966211865.1 uncultured Aquabacterium sp. | reverse complement strand
GCACCGGCACGGGCGCAGGCACCTCGCCGCAGCCCACGCCGCACCGGCACCTGGCCGCCTCTGACGCCACACAGGCGTCTGGCCCCCAACCGACGCAGCGCGGCCGCGGCGTTGAGCCGCACCCCGCACCGCGGGCGGCTCAGGCCGGCGCCACCGGTGCGTCCCAGGCCATGTAGCCCCACGGGTGGCTGCGGTCCGCGGTCCAGGCCTGCACGTCGGCCTCGCTGAAGGCAAAGCCCAGCCCATCGGCGCGCGCGCGGGCCACCCATTGGCGCCGGCCGCGCGCCCAGGCGCTGCCGTACTCGGCCCAGCTGGCAAAGCATTCGCGGGCGCGCTGGGCGTTCTGCTGCAGCAGCTGCCATTGGGTGTCGTCGTCGATCCAGCCCAGCAGGCCGGCCAGGCGCACGGCGAAGGCCACGCGGCCGCAGGCGAATGCCAGGGCGTCGGCGGGGTCGTCTTCGGGCGGCGTGTCTTCCAGGTCGATGCAGAACCAGCGCGTGCGCAGCAGCTTCGGCAATTCGGCGCGCAACTGCTCGGCGCTGATGTCGCCGCGCAGCTTGAAGAGGTGCAGCAGCGCCGCGCGCACGCGGCGTTCGCGTTCGTCGCGGTCGGCCGGGGTGGCCGCCTGGATGAAGGCTTCGCCCACGCTGCGCACGGCCATGGGCTCGGCCAGGGCCAGCAGGCGGTGGCGTTCTTCGCCCAGGTCGCTCTTCGGGCGCGCGGCCACGTCCACCAGTTCGTCCCACAGGCCGCGCAGCCACTGCCACAGCTTCACCAGCAGCCAGAACAGCAGGCCTAGCACGATCCACTTCATGCCGATGCCGCTCCAGGGCTGGCTTGCCCGGTGGCGCGGGCCACGCTGGGCCGCAGCGACAGGCCGCGCAGCAGTTCGGGCTGGCGCGCCGCCACGGTCCATTGCACGCGGGCCGAGGGCTGCGGCAATTCACGCACCAGCGCCGGGTGCCGGTGCACGATGTTCAGCTGGTCCTGCGGATCGCTGACGCGGCTGACGTGGCGCCAGCCGGCCTGCAGCCGCACCAGGCCCATGGCCAGTGCATCCGGCGGCGTGTGGACGTCGGTGTCCAGCGTGGCCAGAAAGCCCAGCACCTCGTCGCGGTAGCGCGCCACCGGCGGGCGGTTCTGCTTGCCCTTGATCTGGTCGATGGCGAGGCGCCCGCCCTCGCCCACCCGCGCGCTGATGGTGATGTGCGGCTGCTGCTGGCCGCTGCGGTAGCTGAAGAGCCGCAATTCGCCGGCTTCGCAGGCCCGGGCGTAATGCTCGCCATAGCCGCCGCGCAGGGCAGCCCGGTCGCTGAACTGGCCCAGGCAATGCTGCATGGCGCGGCTTTCATAGGCCATTTCGGCGCGCAACGAATGGCTGGCCGGCAGCAGTTCCACGAAGAAGCCGTGCTGGCCGCGCCACAGCAGGCGCACCGCATCCGGCTGGTGGGCATGGCGGCCGGCGTGGCGCTGGGCCTCGAAGGCGGCGTGTTCGGCGGCCCACAGGGCCAGCGCCTGCGGGGCATTCACGCGCATCAGCTTGCCCTGCAAGGGTGTGCCTTCGCGCGAGCCCAGGAATTCGACCAATCGCAGTTCCAGCGCCTTCAACTCATCGCCGGCGGGGTCCAGCCACCAGGGCGGGTCGGTGCCGTCGCGCGCGGCGCTGGCCACGCGGGCGGCCAGCCAGGCGGGCGGCGGCGCGCCGCCGAACAGGCGCTGCGCCTGCTCCATCGATTCGATGGGCTGCAGCGCCGGCGCCTCGGGCCGCAGGTTGCCGATGGCGTGGCGGTAGAAATGGTTCAGCAGCCATTCGCGCACGGCGGCGGGGTCGTTGCGCTGCGCGCTGCGCTGGGCCATGGCGGCCTTGACGGCCGGCGCATTGGCCACGTCACGTGGGGCATAGGGGCCGGGTGTGGGCATGGAGACTCACCCCCAGAACTTCCACCACGGCCGCTGCGCGCGCAGGGCCTGGCGGCACTCGGCCAATGCTTCCTCGGCGCGCTGGCGGCGCCCCACGTCCTCTTCCGACGAACCGGCGCAGCGGGGCAGCAGTTCCTGGTACAGCGCCATGGCGCGCTGGTGCTGGCCGGCCCGCTTGAAGGCCAGTGCGGCGTTGGCATGCACCGCCGTCCATTCGCAGGCGCGAATGCGCGGCAGCAGGGCTTCAATCTGCGGCAGGCTGTCTTCCGCCTGCTCGACGGTCATCTCGCACAGGAGCATGACCAGGGTGTGCAGGTGGCTGTCGCCGTACTGCCGCTGGTCCTCCTCGTCCAGGCTGTCCCACCACTCCTGCAGCCGCTGGCGCCAGATGACGGCCTCGGCCGAGCGCGACAGCTCCCACAGCGACTGGCTCACCTCGTCGAAATACTGGTCGGGCCGGTGGCGGCCATAGCCATACGTGGTGGCGTAATTCCACAGCTGCTCGGCCGACGCCACCAGTGCCTCGTGGTTCTGCATGTCGCGATGGCAGTTGACGATGCCGTTGTAGTGCTCGGCAAAGGAACTGGCGTCAATGCCCTTGGCGTGCAGCGGCAATGCCAATTCCGGCTTGTCCTGGTAGCAGCGGTAGTTGATGCCCAGGTTGTTGCACAGCATCGAGTAGTCATGGATGTCGCCGCTGCGGTAGTGGCCTTCACCGGTGGCGAAGAAGGCCTCGAAGCGCGCCAGGCCCTGCTCGTAATAGCGCGCCTGCAGGGCCCGCACCTCCTGCCACGGCCATTCGGTGCCTTCGGGCAGGCTTTCCTGCAAATCCTCCAGCCGCACGCCGATGTGGTAATTCCACGATCCGCCCGCCGATGGGATGAAGGGCATCGCCAGGGCCTGGGGCACGCCGTGCACGCGCATGCGCAGCAGGTACAGGTTCTCCAGCACGTAGCCGCTGGCCCAGTCCGGCAGGCCGGCAACGGCTTCCAGGCAGCGCAGGGTCTGCGCGGGGTCGCATTCGGCCAGCAGCATGTATTCGCCGCGCATCAGCTGGATCAGCGGGTGCCCCGGCATGCACTGCTCGGCCTGCCGCAGGTACGGCTCCCAATGCGCCGCCAGGTCGGTGATGCCGTGGCTTTCCCGCAGTTCTTCGTACTGCGCCATGCAGGCCCGCGCCAGCAGCCAGTGCATGCGGGTCTCGTTGTCTTCGGTCCCGCGTTCACGGTGGGCGATGGCGGTGCGGCAGGCGTGCAGCCCGGAGCCCTCGCGTTCCGAGTTCGCCAGCTCGACGGCCAGGCGCGCGGCTTCGGGCCAGCGTTCGGCTTCCATCAGCCAGTCCAGCACCGCGGCGCTGAAGCCGTCCTCTTCACCGCAGCTCAGGCAGAAGCGGCCGGCGGGCGCCTGGGCCAGGGCCTGGTCCAGCAGGCCGCGCGCATGCAGCGCACGCGCGCGCAGCCGCGCCAGCTGCACGGCCAGCTTGCGGTGCAGCGGCGCCGCTGCATCCGGAGGCAGCCGGCCCGGTGCGTGGCGGGCGATGTCGTCGATGAGCGCGGGCGCCACGCCCAGCAGCCGCTCACCCAGGTTCAGCCAGTCGTCCGCATCGACGTCCTGGCCGGGCGTCGCCGTGGCCAGTGCATCCACGGCGGCGCGGGCACAGGCCTGGGCCTGCTCGGGGCGGCCCTCGGCCTGGTGGCTGGCGGCCAGCCGGGCGTTCAGCATGGCCGCGTCCCATGCGCGATAGGTGTCGCGGTCGGGATCGCTGGCGTTGTGCTGGTGCAGGGCCTGCACGCAGCGGCGCGCACGCGCATGGTCGCCGGCCTGGCTGCTCAGGTCGGCCAGGTGGATCCAGGCGCTGCCGTTGTCGGTGCCGGCCTGCGCGGCCAGCGCCTGCTCGGCCTGGTCCAGGCTGTGCTGCAGCGCCGGCGTGGGGCTGCCGGCGGCCTGCTTGACGAGCACCTCGATGCGCCAGAAGGCGAGCCGCAGGCTGCCGTCCGCACGCTCCTCGGGCGGCAGCGCATCGACCGCGCCCTGCCCGTCGTCCTGCAGCACGCGCAGGGCCTGGTCCGGGCGCCCCGCCTGAAGCCACAACCGGTGCAGGTGCGACACGCCTTCCAGGTCATCGGCGCGGCAGGCCTGACGCGCCAGCAGCGCGGCCAGCGTGGACTGGCGCAGCTCGTCGCTGACGCCGGCCTCCTCCTGCAGTGCCAGGGCCGATTCGGCCTCGTCCAGAAAGTCGTGCAGGGCAGCGCCGGTCAAGGGCGCGGGGCTTGGAAGATTCATGAAGCTGGGGAAACCCCGGCGGCGAAGGCACCGGGCGCGGCGGCAGTCTAGTGAGCAATGGCGTGGGCCACGCGCCTGCCGGTCCTATGAACGTGGGGGGTGGCCGTGGCTCACAGCAGCGGCGGCACGGGGCGCGCGCAGCCGCCCGGCAGCGCCTGCGTGAAACGCAGGCAGGCTTCGAAGGGCGCGGCGCCGGCGGCCCAGGCGGTGGCCAGCGCGCGCACGGCTTCACGGGTGGTGCGGGTCAGCGCGCCGGGCAAGGGGTCGGCGGCGTCGGCCAGCAGTTTTTCGCAGTACAGCGCGCGCGCCGAGGGGCTGGCGGCCACCAGCTGCATCAGGGACCGCGCGGCCACGTGGAATTGGGCGGTCGACAAGGCGCGCACCGCATCGGCCTGCGCATGCCAGGCGCACAGGTACTCCAGCGGGCCCAGGCTGCGCACGTGGCCGTAGGCCTTGGGCGCCGGCACAGCCGGCGATGCCGCGCCCTGCCCCCAGGCGCTGCGGCGGCCACTGGGCAGCCGGCCGGTGCGCAGCGCATGCACCAGCGCCTGGGCCACGGCCGCGCAGGCGGCATGGTCGCCGTGCTGGCCGATGGTCCACAGCACGCGCAGGAAGGCGGGGTACAGCTCGTCGCCCAGGCCTTCGCACACCGCCGCCAGCAGCGCCACGCGGTCTTCGTCGTCGTGCAGGTCGATGCAGCCGTCCACCAGGGCCTGCGCGGCCGGGGCCCAGCGGGGTTCGTCGAGCAAGCTGGCCACGTCTTTTGCCCGTTGGCGCTCATTCAGGCCCGCTCGGGCGCATCGGCGCACAGCTGGGCCAGCACGCGTTCCGCATGCTGGGCCACGCTGAGGCCACGGCCCGCAGTGCCCAGGCCGACGCCGATGCGCGTGTCGGCGCTCAACCCGTCGCCGTCGAACCACGACGAAGGGTTCAGTGCCGCGCCACTGCCGCTTGGCGCGGGGGCGGGCCGCAGCGCGGCACCGGCCAGCGGCATCAGGTCGGCGGCGCGGATCATGTCGGCTGGTCTGCGCTGTCGTCACCCGCGCGCCGCAGCAGCGCGGCGCGGGCCGCGGCGTCATCGCCATCCGTGCGCGGGCGGTGATCGGCCGTCGCTTCGTCGTGGCGCAGCCAGGGGCGCGACAGCGCCGAATCGGCCGGGTACCAGAACAGGCTGGCGGACACCTCGTAGCCCTTGAAGACCAGGCGGTAGCCGTCGCGTTCGCTGCCGGGCTGCGGGGCCGTTGCAGGCCGGGACGCGGCCGCGGTGCAGTCCACCGGCGCCGCGGCGGCGCCGTCCGGCGCCGCGGTGTCAGGCGCGGGCGGCGGCAGCGCCTGCCATTCCCACACCGGCACCGATCGCCACCACAGCGCGGTGCTGAAATCCATCGGCAGGTTCATCTGCATCTCCTGCAACCGGTGGCTGCCTGGTGGGCGCGAGGCCGGTGCGCTGAACGGAAAACGGGGCAAGAGCGTCGTCCACCCTTGCCCCGAGGGAGGCGCGCCGGCCGCGGGCCGGCACGCCGCTGCGCGCCGCGCTTACTTGCGGGCCAGGGAGTTGAGGCCTTCGCCCAGGGTCTTCAGCACCTGGTCGGCGGCGCTCATCATGAAGCTCATGCGCTGCGAGGCGGCCTGCAGGTCGGTGAAGCCGCTGGGGTTGTCCTGCGCATTGGAGCCCTGCACGGCGTCGGACAGCTTCTTCACCTCGGCGGCTTGCGCGTCCAGCGCCTTGCCCAGGGCCTTGGCCAGGGCCTCGAACCAGCTGCCGCCGCCCTTGCCACCCTTGCCGCCCTTCATTTCCTCGATGGCGTTCTCGACGATGCTGCCGCAGAACTTCTCGATGAAATCGCTGATGCCGTGGCCGCAGCTGTCCTTCACGTGCTTGTCGCAGGCGCAGTCGGACGGCTGCAGCAGCTTGTCCAGCACCTTGCCGATCAGGTCGGACACTTCACCGGCGATGAACTTGGGCATGCCGGCCACCTGGGTCAGCGTCTGCACCGCGGCGCCCAGCGCCTGGCCGATGCCCTGCGTGACCACGTTGGCCAGGCTGGTGGCGATGGCTGCTTCCGGGAAGCAGAAGGTGGCGGCCGCGGTGGCCACCGAAGCGGCGGTGCCCACGAGGTTGCTGACGCCGCTCAGGACATTGTCGAAAAATCCCATGATGATGCTCCATTTGGTTTGGGGCATTTAGCGGATTGCTGTGCGGCCCCGGGTTTCAGTTGCTGGTGCGCTTTGATCGGTTCAACTTTTGTTTGTGTTCCGGTCGCTGCGCTGGTGAATGCCTACGACTCGCTGCTTCTTTCGGATTGCATTCGTGTCGTTGACGGGGTCTATTACAGGCGCTGCGACTGCTTCTCGTAAGTCGGGACTGTCGGCAGTTGGGAGTGGCCCTAATGGCTCTCCGCGGTCTCGCTGATGCGCTCTATGGTCGGTGCGGTTGACTGCCACGCGGCCGGGTCTCGTCCCGGCAGACGAGTTCCTTTTG
>CBIHPZ010000203.1:0-6721 GCA_966211865.1 uncultured Aquabacterium sp. | reverse complement strand
GCCGGGCAGGCCGGCCAGGAACTTGTCGGTGACGTCCTTGCCCAGGCCTTCCTTGCGGAACACCGAGCCGGGGATCTCCAGCCATTCCTTGCGTTCCAGCTTCTGGCCCGAGGCATCAAACCAACGCAGCTCGAAGCGCGCCACCGGCGCATCGTGGATCTTGCCCAGGTTGTGGTCCTGGCGCACCACCTCCAGCCACTTGGCCTCGGGCGTCACCATGCGCCAGCTGGCCAGGTTGTCCAGCGCGGTGCCCCACAGCACGGCCTTCTTGCCGCCCGCGTTCATCGCGATGTTGCCGCCCACGCAAGACGCTTCCGCCGAGGTGGGGTCGACCGCGAAGACGTAGCCCGCGCGCTCGGCCGCATCGGCCACGCGCTGCGTGACCACGCCGGCGCCGGTCCAGATGGTGGCCACCGGCTGCGCGACACCCGGCAGGTCGACCAGCTCGACCTCGGTCATCTGCTCGAGCTTCTCGGTGTTGATGACCGCGCTCTTCCAGGTCAGCGGCACGGCGCCGCCGGTGTAGCCGGTGCCGCCCCCACGCGGGATGATGGTCAGGCCCAGCTCCACGCAGTCGCGCACCAGCTCGGCCATCTCGGCCTCGCTGTCGGGCGTCAGCACGACGAAGGGGTATTCGACGCGCCAGTCGGTCGCATCGGTCACGTGCGAGACGCGCGACAGGCCGTCGAACTTGATGTTGTCCTTGGCGGTGTGCTTGGACAGCACCTTGCGGGCGCGCTGGCGCAGGTCCCACACGGTGGAGAAATGCTTCTTGAAGCGCTCGACCGCGGCGCGCGCGGCTTCCAGCAGCTCGCCGACCTTGGCATCGCGGTCGGGATCGACCTCGGGCGTGCGGCGGCGCTGGACCTCGTTCAGGCGGTGGTGCAGCGCATCCACCAGCATCTGCCGGCGCTTGGGGTTGTCCAGCAGGTCTTCTTCGAGGTAGGGGTTGCGCTGCACGACCCAGATGTCGCCCAGCACCTCGTACAGCATGCGGGCGGAGCGGCCGGTGCGGCGCTCGTCGCGCAGGGTGTTCAGCACCTCCCAGGACCGCGCGCCGAGCAGGCGGATGACGATCTCGCGGTCGGAGAAGGAGGTGTAGTTGTAGGGAATCTCGCGCAGGCGGGGCGCGGCGGCGTCTTGTTCGCCGTGGGCTGTCAACTTGGGAAGTACCAGCGGTGCGTTCATCGTGTCCGGGCGCGGGAGACTGCGAGGGCCCAGCGTGTCACGAGCAACACACTTGGCGGGGTATGGTACCAAAGCACCGCATTTACCCTAGGTCAGCCCCGGCTTCGACGGGTTTCCCCGCTGCAGCGGCCGCGCGCTTTATGACAGAAACGGGTGTGTCATCAACCACCGACACACTGCGCGCTTTTGCGACGCGGCTGCGGTACGAGCCGCACCCCCGTTTTCCCGGAGATCCCATGAAAGCAAAGATCCGCCTCGTCACCGTCGCGGCCACGCTGGCCGCCTGCACCCTGCCCGCCCTCGCCCAGACCGAGATCCAGTGGTGGCATTCGATGACCGCGGTGAACAACGAGTGGGTGAACGACCTGGCCAAGGAGTTCAACGCCTCGCAGAAGGACTACAAGATCGTGCCCACGTACAAGGGCAGCTATGACGAGTCGATGACCGCCGCCATCGCCGCCTTCCGCGCCGGCACCGCGCCGCACATCCTGCAGGTGTTCGAGGTGGGCACCGCGACGATGATGGCCAGCAAGGGCGCCATCGTGCCGGTGGGCCAGGTGATGAAGGACGCCGGCTTCAAGTTCGACCCCGCGGCCTACGTGCCCGCGGTGGCCGGCTACTACACCGCGCCGAATGGCCAGATGCTGAGCTACCCGTTCAACAGCTCGACCACGGTCTTCTACTTCAACAAGGACGCGTTCAAGGCCGCCGGCATCGACCCCAGCAAGCCGCCCGCCACCTGGCCCGAGGTGGCGGTGGCCGCGGCCAAGCTGAAGGCCAGCGGCCACAAGTGCCCGTTCACGCCGGCATGGCAGGGCTGGACCCAGCTGGAAAGCTTCTCGGCCTGGCACAACGTCGAATTCGCGACCAAGCGCAACGGGCTCGACGGCATGGACGCGCGGATGAAGGTGAATTCGCCGCTGCACGTGCGCCACATCGAGAACCTGGCCAACATGGCCAAGCAGGGATTGCTGGTCTACAAAGGACGCGGCGCCCTGGCGCAGGCTTCATTCACCTCGGGTGAGTGCGCGATGATCACCACGTCGTCCGGCTTCTACGGCGACGTCAAGAAGAACGCGAAGTTCGCCTACGGCCTGGCCCCGCTGCCCTACTACCCCGACGTGCCCGGCGCGCCGCAGAACACGGTGATCGGCGGCGCCAGCCTGTGGGTGATGTCGGGCAAGAAGCCGGCGGAATACAAGGGCGTGGCGGCGTTCTTCAATTACCTCTCAAGCCCTGAAGTGCAGTCGGCCAGCCACAAGCGCACCGGCTACCTGCCGATCACCACGGCCTCGTACGAGCTGACCGAGAAGTCGGGCTTCTACAAGGAGAACCCCGGCACCGACGTGGCCGTGACGCAGATGATCCGCAAGACCACCGACAAGTCGCGCGGCATCCGCCTGGGCAACTACCTGCAGATCCGCGCCATCGAGGACGAGGAACTGGAACAGGTGTGGGCCGGCAAGAAGTCGGCGAAGGACGCGCTGGACGACATCGTGCGGCGCGGGAACGAGCAGCTCGAGCGCTTCCAAAAGGCGAACAAGGGCTGAAGCCCTTGTTCGCCTTCGTCAAGCCGGACGGTGTCCGGCATGACGAGGCGGCCGTCATGGGGCACCCCTCCCCGGCCGTTCCCCGCCGAGCGGGGAGGGTGAAAGGCACGAACTTCGGCGTTGAAACCCTTCGGCGCCGCGAGTGGTCATCGCGGCACCGCTCATACGAACCCCTTACCGTGGCCGCTGAAAAACGCGTCGTCTTCCGTTCCGCCTGGCTGCCCTGGGTGCTCATCGCGCCGCAGGTGGTCATCATCGCGGTGTTCTTCTTCTGGCCCGCGGGCCAGGCGCTGCTGCAGTCGCTGCAGCAGTCCGACGCCTTCGGCACCTCGGTCGAATGGGTCGGGCTGGAGAACTTCCGCAACCTGTTCAACGACGCGAGCTACCTGGCGTCCTTCAAGACCACCGCGGTGTTCTCGATCCTGGTCGCGGTGTTCGGCATCGGGCTCTCGCTGCTGCTCGCGGTCTTCGCCGACCGCGTGGTCAAGGGCACGCAGATCTACCGCACGCTGCTGATCTGGCCGTACGCGGTGGCGCCGGCGGTGGCGGGCGTGCTGTGGCTCTTCATGTTCGCGCCCAGCATCGGCCTGATTCCCTATGCGCTGGGCACGCTGGGCTACAACTGGAACCACCTGCTCAACAGCGAGCAGGCCATGGGCCTGATCGTCATGGCCGCGGTGTGGAAGCAGATCTCGTACAACTTCCTGTTCTTCCTGGCGGGGCTGCAGAGCATCCCGAAATCGCTGATCGAGGCCGCGGCCATCGACGGCGCGCGGCCCTGGCGCCGCTTCTGGACCATCCAGTTCCCGCTGCTGTCGCCCACCACCTTCTTCCTGCTGGTGATCAACGTCGTCTACGCCTTCTTCGACACCTTCGGCATCATCGACGCGGCCACGCAGGGCGGCCCCGGCAAGGACACCAGCATCCTCGTCTACCGCGTCTACTACGACGGCTTCAAGGCGCTGGACCTGGGCGGCTCGGCCGCGCAATCGGTGGTGCTGATGGTGATCGTCGTGGCGCTGACGGTCATCCAGTTCCGTTTCGTCGAGAAAAAGGTCACCTACTGATGGCCACCTCTTTTGGAAGTCATCACCATGGTTGAGCGCCGCCCCGGCCTGGACCTGCTGGCCCACGCCATCCTGCTGCTGGGCGTGGCGGTGGTCGCGTTCCCGGTCTACATCACCTTCGTCGCCTCCACCCACACCACGCAGGAGGTGCTGCAGCAGCCGATGCCGCTGTGGCCGGGCCCGCACCTGGTGGAGAACTACCTCGCCGCGCTGCAGGGGTCACGCACCGGCAGCTCCGGCTCCACCGCCGCGGTGGGCCGCATGATGTTCGTGAGCCTGGTGTCGGCGCTGGTCATCACCTTCGGCAAGATCTTCATCTCGCTCTTGTCGGCCTTTGCCATCGTCTACTTCCGCTTCCCGTTCCGGATGACGGTGTTCTGGGCCATCTTCATCACGCTGATGCTGCCGGTGGAGGTGCGCATCGCGCCGACCTACAAGGTGGTGGCGGACCTGGGAATGCTCAACAGCTTCGCCGGGCTCACCGTGCCGCTCATCGCCTCGGCCACCGCCACCTTCCTGTTCCGCCAGTTCTTCCTGACGGTGCCGGAGGAACTGACCGAAGCCTCCCGCATGGACGGCGCCAGCCCGATGCGCTTCTTCATCGACGTGCTGGTGCCGCTGTCGCGCACCAGCATTGCCGCGCTCTTCGTCATCCAGTTCATCTACGGCTGGAACCAGTACCTGTGGCCGCTGCTGGTGACCACCCAGGAAGACATGTACCCGGTGGTGATCGGCATCAAGCGCATGATCGCCGGCGGCGAGGCGCAGAACGAATGGAACCTGGTGATGGCCACCGCCATCCTGGCCATGATCCCGCCCGCGCTGGTGGTGATGGTGATGCAGAAGTGGTTCGTCAAGGGCCTGGTCGACACCGAGAAATAACGCGCCAAGAACGCGTCGCTCTCGCGCCTCTATCGCGTCGTCAACGCGCACACACAACACGAACATGGCAGCCATCGCTATCCGCAACGTCATCAAGCGCTACGGCCACGGCCCGAAGGCCAACCAGGTCATCCACGGCGTCTCGGCCGACATCGCCGACGGCGAGTTCATCGTCATCGTCGGCCCGTCCGGCTGCGGCAAGAGCACGCTGCTGCGCATGGTGGCCGGGCTGGAGGAGATCAGCGACGGCGAGATCGCCATCGGCCCGCGCGTGGTCAACGACGTGGAGCCCGCCGACCGCGACATCGCGATGGTGTTCCAGAACTACGCGCTGTATCCGCACATGAGCGTGTACGACAACATGGCCTACGGCCTGAAGATCGCGCGCGTGCCCAAGGCCGAGATCGACACCCGCGTGCAGAAGGCCGCGAAGATCCTGGAACTGTCGGCGCTCCTCGACCGCACGCCACGCCAGCTGTCCGGCGGCCAGCGCCAGCGCGTGGCCATGGGGCGCGCCATCGTGCGCCAGCCGCAGGCCTTCCTGTTCGACGAGCCGCTGTCCAACCTGGACGCCAAGCTGCGCGCGCAGACCCGGCTCGAGATCCAGAAGCTGCACCGCGAGCTGGGCGTCACCTCGCTCTTCGTCACCCACGACCAGGTCGAGGCGATGACCTTGGCGCAGCGCATGATCGTGATGAACGCCGGCCGCATCGAGCAGATCGGCACGCCCGAGCAGGTCTACCTGACGCCGGCCACCACCTTCGTCGCCGGCTTCATCGGCGCACCGCCGATGAACCTGCTGACGGGCCAGGCCGATGGCTCGCGCTTCACGCTGGGCGGCACCGCACTGCAGCTGCCGGTGGCGGCGCCGCGCGCCGGTGGGCTGATCCTGGGCCTGCGGCCGGAGCACACCGACCTCTCGCCCCAAGGCCGCTGGCCGATGAAGGTCGAGATGATCGAGATGCTGGGCGCCGAGCGCCTGGTCTACGGCCGCCTCGGCGACGCGCTGTTCACGCTGCGCATCGATGCCACGCTGCCTTCGCCCCAGGTTGGCGAGACCATCCGCCTCGACGCCACGCCGGAGCACCTGCACTGGTTCGATGCCACCACCGGTCAGCGGGTCGGATGAACGCGACCGCGCCGGCCATGTCGCGAACGCTTGCGCTCCTCTGCCGAACAGGTGCAGGGGCAAGGACACCATGAACGCCGATTGGCCCTACCCCCGCTGGATCGCCCACCGCGGCGCCGGCAAGCTGGCGCCGGAGAACACGCTGGCCGCTTTCCGGCTCGGCGCCGCGCACGGCTACCGCGCCTTCGAATGCGACGTGAAGCTCTCGGCCGACGGCGTGCCCTTCCTGCTGCACGACGCCACCCTGGAGCGCACCACGCCCGCTGCGGGCACCGCAGGCGAGCGGCCGTGGGCCGAGCTTTCACGCCTGGACGCCGGCGCCTGGCACAGCCGCGCATATGCCGGCGAGCCGCTGCCCACGCTGGACGCCATCGCCGCCTACGTGCTGCGCAACGCCTTCGCGCTGAACATCGAGATCAAGCCGACGCCCGGCCATGAGACGCCCACCGGTGGCGTGGTGGCGGAGCACGCGGCCCGGCTGTGGCACGGCCATCCGGTGCCGCCGCTGCTCAGTTCCTTCCGCCCTGAATCGCTGGCCAGCGCGCGCGACGCGGCACCGCAGCTGCCGCGCGCACTGCTGGTGGACGAGCTGTGGGACGGCTGGTTCGACATGGCCCGCAGCCTGGCGTGCGTGGCCGTGGTGACGAACCACCGCGTGATGGATGCCGCCGTGTTCAACCAGCTGCGCGCCGCCGGGCTGCGCGCGCTCTGCTATACCGTGAATGACGCGGCCGATGCCGGGCGATTGCTGGCACTGCCCGTGGATGGGCTGATCACCGACGCGGTGGACCGCTTCGCGCCGGCGGCCTGAGGCCGGAGCGGCCGACGGCCCGGATGCTTCAGCGCCGCGAGATGCGTTCCAGCAGGCGCAGAGGCCCGTCCGGCGTCAGGCGAGTTACCACCAA
>CBIHPZ010000202.1:0-6722 GCA_966211865.1 uncultured Aquabacterium sp. | reverse complement strand
CCCGTCGGACGTGCGGTTCGCCACGTTCGAGGTGAGCTGGCAATGGAACATGAACTCGTGGCACTTCACGGTCAGCAGCACCATCTCGCTGGGGGTCAGCGCACGTCCCTCGTCGTAGGCGGCCTGCGCCAGTTCCGACAGCCGCGCCGCCTCGCCGTTGATCTGGTCGAGCGGGCGGAAGACGGCTTGCATGCCGGGGGCCGTCTTGTCGACGGCCGTACCCGCGGTCACCGTGACCGGGGTGGTCGGCAGGCCCTGGGCGGCGGCGGCACTGGCGCGGCCGATGGCCTGCTCGAAGGCCGCCACGTCGGTGAGCGAGACGCCGTAGCCGGCGGCCGCTCCGCCGGGCGGGACGCTGAGCGCGGCAAGCGCAAGGGGGGCTTCCATGGTCAGGACTTCTGCGCCATGGTCTTCAGCGCCTCGCCGGTGGCGCTGACCGCGGTGTGCGAGGCCTGCGACAGGAAGCCCATCTTCAGCGCCTCGGCGCTCATCATCGTCAAGGTGCTGGGCTTGTCGCCGCCGTTGGAGATCTCGTCGGCCAGGGTTTCCATGCGGCCGGCCTGCGAGTCCAGCGTCTTGCCCCAGGCCTCGGCCATGGCCTGGTACCAGGTGCCGCCGTTGGCGGCGGTGTTCTTCTGGCCCATCGTGGGCGAGGTGGCCATCACCGACAGCGGGTTGATCGAATCACTCATGGGACGCTCCTTTCGGGAGTTGGGTGGAAAAGCAGGGGTCAGAAGACCAGCGGCGTCTGCACGCCGTTGAACTCGAGCACCACGCGGCGCTCCTCGATGCTGGCGATGCGGTGCCCGGTGGGCAGCAGCGCGCCCTGGAAGTAGCGCGTGCCGTCGGCGGTGACGACGTAGGCCGGGTCGCCCGGCACCACCGACGAGACGCGCTTGCCCGGGTCGTCGATGGCCGGCGTGGACCGCGCGGCCGCGGCGGCGACCGGCAGCGGGTCGTTGCGCACCTCGATGGCGGCCAGGCCCGGCACGTCGCGCTTGGCGATGCCGCGCAGCGTGTCCAGCAGGTGGCCATCGGCCACCTGGGCGCTGACGCGCATGGCGCCGGGGCCCACGGCGTCCACCTGCGCCTGCACGCCGTTGACGCGGAACACGTCCTGCACCGCGGCCGCCACCTGCTCGTTGACGAAGACCTGCCAGCGCGCCGGAATCGCTTCGTCGGCCAGCAGCTGCTCGGCCTTGACGCGTTGCGCGTTGGTCTCGAGATAACCGTCGATGCGCACGTCCCCGGCCGTGCCTGCACGCACCGACAGCTTCTGCAGCCCGGCACCGCGCAGCACGGCCTCGGCGCGGGTGGCCTGCTGCTCGGCGGTGGGCGGCGGCGGCGCGGCGCTGTAGGCAAAGGCCAGCATGCCGATGGACACCGCGGCGAGCGACCCGCCGACGGCGGCCAGGCGCCGCGGCCAGGAGGCGCGGGCCGGCAGCTTCGGCGGTGCGGCGGGCGCGGGTGCGACGGCCGGCGCGTCAGGCGCGTCAGGCGGCAGAGCGGCGGCGTCCGATGCCGGCGGCGTGGCCTGCGTCGCCGAACCCCCGGCTCCCGCCACGACGGCAAAGCGCACCTCGCCCAGCCCCAGCGGCGTGCCCAGGGACAGCTTCGCGGCCTGCCCGGCCTGCAGCGTGCGTCCGCCAGCCTCGAGCGTGCCTTCGAGCACCTTCACGTCCAGCGCGCCGTCCTGCACCGCGATGCTGACGCGCCGCCCGGTGGCGCCGCGCAGCACCACGTCGCCATCGATCGCGCTGCCGATGACCACCGGCGCGCCGGCCGGCAGCGCCGTGCGGGCGCCCGCCTGCTCGCCTTCGAGCACTTCCAGGGCAAAGCAGGGTTCGTTCTGGTTCGGGTTCACGGTACAGCCTTCGTGGTTGGAGCCGCCATCCGGTGCGTCCTCATGGCAGCCATTCCTGCTCCAGGGGCGGACGGTGTGACGGCGGCGCCGCGCCGGCAGGCAGCGGGGTGCTGGCCGCGGGCGCCTTCGCGCCCGGGTTGGCATTCGGAGAACGGCGCCCGCTGGCCAGGCGCGGCTGGATCAGGAACAGCCGCTCCACTCGCGAGTTACTGCGCGAGGTGCTGCGGAAGAGGTGTCCCAGCACCGGGATGTCGCCCAGCACGGGCACCTTGGTGGCTTCGTCGGCGTTCGATTCGCGGGTGATGCCGCCGACGAGCAGGCTCTCGCCCTCGAAGATCAGCGCCTGCGTGTTGACCGCCGAGCGGTTGACCACCGGCAGCGTGTCGACGCGCTCGCCGCTGATCGCGCCGTCCTCGATGTTCACCAGCAGCTTGATGCGCACCTGGTTGTTGTCCTTGAAGACGTGCGGCGTCACCCGCAGCGTGGTGCCCGCGCTGACGTTGAAGAGGTCCACGTCGTCGCGCCCGGCCACGCGCACGAAGAAGGTGCTGCTGTTGTCGAACACCGCCTCCACGTTCGACAAGGTGAGCACCTGCGGGCTGGACACGATGCGCGCCGCGCCCTGCTGCTGCAGCGCGTTGATGCGGGCGATGAACTCGTTGGCGCCGCCCAGCACCGCGCTGACGAAGAAGCCGGCACCCGTGGGCGTGATGCTGCCCACCGGCGTGTCCGGCGTCAGGCGCAGGTCGCTGCCGTCGCCGCGGCCGAAGAGCAGCGAGCCGCGGTCGCGCGTCAGGCGCCAGTTGATGCCCAGCTCGCGCAGCCTCTCGGTGTTGAGGTCGATGATGGTGGCCTCGATCTCGAGCGACTGCGGCTCGACGTCGAGCGCGGCGATCAGCTGCTCGTACTGCGCCATCCGCTCGGGGGCGTCGCGCACGACGATGGCGTTGAGGCGCTGGTCGGCCTCCACCCGCACCTGGTCGGGGGCGGCGGCCACCACCATCGGCAGCGTCGAGTGGCCACTCGTGAAAGGTGCGGCCGCGCCGGCGGCTGCGCCCGCGCCGGGCGGCAGCCCGAAAGCCTGGGCCACGATGGGCCCGGAGGCGAGGTTGGGGTTGGCACCGGGGCCGCCCAGCGTGCCGGCCGCGCCGCCGGCCGCGGGCGCGCTGCGCTGGCCGCGGATGCCCGGCACGGTGCCGGGCGAGGGCGTCTCGTGGTGGGACACCATGACCTGGCTGCGCGGGTCGTTGGTCATCATCGCGCGCACGATGCTGGCCACGCCGGGCAGCACCACCTGGCGCCCGCCGAAGGAGATGTTGACGTCCTGCGCCCAGGCATAGCGCAGGTAGAACACCCGGAAGCCCGAGGGCGTGCCGGTGCGTTCACTCACCGCCGCGGCGCGCGCGATCTCTTCCACCTGCTCGATGAAGCGCCGCGTGCCGCTGGCGACGATGGTGCCTTCGCGCGTGGTGCGCAGCGTGTTGCGGGCGTCGGGCAGCCGCATGTCGTTGACCGTGCGCAGCACGCGCTGCGCGGCCGCGGGCGCCAGCGGCAAGGTGCGGGTCGCCATGTCGGCGGGCGAGTACACGTGCAGCACCGTGCCGTCGTAGTACTCCACCAGGTTGAAGGCCCGCACCACCTGGCGCCAGGTGCGCTCGGCGGGTCCGTTGAAGCTGCCGTTGACCGCGCCGCGCACGCTGGGGCTGACCTGCACCGGGATGTCGAGCCGGCCGAACAGGTCCTGCAGGAAGGCGGCGATGGGCTGCTCGCGCGCGGTCAGCTGCACGTCGCGCTCGGCGAAGGGAATGGGCATGGCCAGCGCCGCGCTGGTGACACAGGCCGAGGCCAGCGTGGCCAGCGCCAGGCGAAGCGCCGATCGCAGTGCCGAGCGCAGCGCGGACGCCGTGCGCATGCGGCGGCAGGATGCGGCTGAAACAGCGCCGGAACATGCGCTGGAGTTAGCGCGCAAAGTAAGCGGCGAATGGCGGTGGTCAGCGTGGGCGCCGGGCATGGGGTGGGGGTGGTCGGGCATCGGGTGGGGGAATGGCACGGGGTGTCTCATGCGGCCTCGAGCATCGGGGCCGCCGGCAGGCCGACGCGGCCCACCGGTTCCAGCTGCAGCGTGGGCATCAGCTCGTGGTAGCTCAGCACCGGCGTGTCGAAGCAGTCGTGCTCGATGAGCTTGCGCACATGACGCCGGATGTCCACGGCCGTGACCACCGCGGCGGGGGCGTGGCGGCGCACGGCGTCGGCCAGCGCCTCCATCACCGCGCGCGACACCTGCGGATCCAGCGCCAGCTGCTGCACGCCGCCCTGCACGCGCACCGCGCCGCGCAGCGTTTCCTCCAGCTCGGTCGACAGCAGCAGCGCACGCAAGCGTCCGTCCGGTGCCACCTTGTGGCTGATCTGGCGCTTCAGGGCGATGCGTGCCAGCTCGGTCAGCGCGAACACGTCCTTCTCGCGCTGCGCGGCATCGGCCAGGGCTTCCAGGATGTCGCGCGCATTGCGGATGGCCACTTCCTCCTCGACCAGGCGGCGCAGGATGTCGGCCACGCGCTGCAGGGGCAGCGCGCGCAGCACCTCCTTCACCACGTCGGGCACGTCGGCCGCGGCGCGGGTGAGGTAGCCGCTGGCCTCCTGCGTGCCGAAGAACAGCGCCAGGTGGCGGCGCAGCGCGGCATCCACCGCGTCGACCAGCGCCTGCATCTCGGGCGGCCAGGCCATGCCGCCGGCGGCCCCATGGATGTCGCTGCTGGCCGCGGGGAAGTCGCCCTGGGCGATGGGCACCTCGAAGGCCAGCAGGCGCCAGCCCGGTTCGGCCCGCGCATGCACATGGAAGCGCGGCAGCGGCGCACCCAGCTCCAGGTTCACGCGGTCGAGCAGCGCCTCCAGCGCGGAAGTCAGCCGCGCCGGCGTCTCCGCGCCCATCACCGCGGCGGGCAACTGCAGCACCAGCGGCAAGGTGGGCCGCGGCGGCGGCAGGGCGGTCTGCAGCAGCTCGGGCGGGGCGTCGCGCCGGCGCAGCACGGTCTCGCGCGCGGGGCGCGACACCCGCTGCCAGTGCGCACGCACGCGCGGCAGCAGCAGCGCGCCGCTGCTGGCCAGCAGCACCGCCAGCGCGGCGAAGACCCAGAACGGGAAGCCCGGCACCAGCGCCAGCAGCAGGCACACGCCGCCGGTCACCACCAGCACGCGCGGCTTGGCCGCCAGCTGGCGGGTGATGGCGTCGCCCAGGTGCTTGTCGCGGTCGTCGCTGCTGGCGCGCGTGACGATCAGGCCCGCGGCCATCGCCGCCATCAGCGCCGGGATCTGCGCCACCATGCCGTCGCCGATGGTGAGGATGGAGTAGCGCAGCATCGCGCTGCCCACGCTCATGCCCTGCTGCAGCACGCCCACGCCCAGGCCGCCGAGCAGGTTCACCACGATGATGACGATGCCGCAGATGGCGTCGCCCTTCACGAACTTCATCGCGCCGTCCAGGCTGCCGTGCAGCTTGCTTTCCAGCTCCAGCTCGCGCCGCTTGCGCCGCGCCTCGTCCTTGTCGATCAGGCCCGAGCGCAGGTCGCTGTCGATGGACAACTGCTTGCCCGGCATGGCGTCCAGGCTGAAGCGGGCCGACACCTCGGCCACGCGCTCGGCGCCCTTGGCGATGACGATGAACTGGACGACGGTGATGATCAGGAACACCACCAGCCCCACCACCAGGTTGCCGCCCGCCACCATGTGGCCGAAGGTGTCGATGATGTGGCCCGCCTGGCCCTGCAGCAGGATGAGCTTGGTGGTGGCGATGGACACCGCCAGCCGGAACAGCGTGGTGATGAGCAGCACGCTGGGAAACACCGAGAACTCCAGCGGGCTGGCCACGTAGAGGCTCAGCAGCAGCAGCAGCGCGCCGATGGCGATGTTCACCGCCACCAGCGCGTCGATCATGGCCGGCGACAGCGTCAGCACCATGGTGGCGACGACCACGCACACGCCGGCGACGAGCAGCACGTCGCTGTAGCGCGAGCCACCGGCACGGTCGAGGGGCAGCGAAGGAACGGTCATCGGACGGCCTTGCAACAGCCGGGCAGCGCGCTGGCGCGCGCCACGCCGGAACCACGGTTCTTGAAAGGACGAGTCGGCGGCTACAGCGCCGCCGGCTCCACGGCGGACGGCCCCGCGGCCGTCGCGGCCACGCCGCGCACGCGCTGCAGCAGCCCGTAGTGCTGCAGCACGCGCTGCACGTAGTCACGCGTCTCGGCGTAGGGCGGAATGCGGCGCCCGTGGCGCTCCACCGCGCCTTCGCCGGCGTTGTAGGCCGCCAGCACCAGCGGCAGATCCAGGCCGAAGCGCTTCTGCAGCGTCTTCAGGTACGCCGCACTCACCTCGAGGTTGGTCTCCGGCAGCTGCAGCGCCTGCTTCTCCAGCACGCCGAAGCGGCGCGCGGTGGCCGGCATCACCTGCATCACGCCCAGGGCGCCCGCGTGCGAGCGGGCCGCCGGGTCGTGGCGCGATTCGACGTGCGCGATGGCGTGCAGCAGCAGCGGGTCGATGTCGTGCTTGCGCGCCACCGCATCGATGGACGGCGCCAGGCTGAGCGCGCGCAGCAGCGGCTGCTTGCGTGCCAGCGGCGCCGACTGAGCCTGCGCGGCCGTGGCGCGCCGGCCGGACATCGGCACCGCGTCGGCCGCGCGGCCGGACTGCGGCAACGCGGCCCGCTCCGGCGCGCCCGGGCGCACCTCGGCCGCCGCGACACCGCCGCGGGCGAAGAGCTGCAGGTGCGCCGATTCCGGCGCAGGGACCGGGTCTGGCCGCCGCGCGGCCGGCGGGGCGGGGGGCCCCCCCGCGGCGGCCGGGGGGGGGGGGCGGGCGGCGG
>CBIHPZ010000201.1:0-6766 GCA_966211865.1 uncultured Aquabacterium sp. | reverse complement strand
GGCTCATGGGGTGTCCGGCGCCACCGGTGCATCACTCAGCGCCTCCAGCGCACGCACCAGTGCCGAATGGTCCCAGCCTGCACCGCCGCGGGCCGCGCAGGCGTTGAACAGCTGCTGCGCCATTGACGTGTTAGGCAACGCCACGCCCAATGCCCGCGCGCTGTCCAGCGCCAGGGCCAGGTCCTTCTGGTGCAGGCCGATGCGGAAGCCCGGCGCGAAGGTGCGCTTGATCATGCGTTCGCCGTGCACTTCCAGCACCCTGGACGAGGCGAAGCCGCCCATCAGCGCCTGGCGCACCTTGGCGGGGTCGGCGCCGGCCTTGGCGGCGAAGACCAGGGCCTCGGCCACCGCTTCGATGTTCAGGGCCACGATGATCTGGTTGGCGACCTTGGCGGTCTGCCCGTCGCCCACCGCGCCGACGTGGGTGATGTTCTTGCCCATCAGCTCGAACAGGGGCCGCACGCGCTCGAAGTCCGCCGCCGCGGCGCCCACCATGATGGACAGCGTGGCGTTCTTCGCGCCCACCTCGCCGCCCGAGACGGGCGCGTCCACATATCCCGCACCGGTAGCGGCCAGGCGCTTGGCGAAGGCCTGCGTGGCCACCGGCGAGATGGAGCTCATGTCCACCACCAGCTTGCCGGGGCCGATGCCGGCGGCCACGCCCTGCTCCGCGAACAGCACGGCTTCGACGTCGGGCGTGTCGGGCAGCATCAGGAAGACGATGTCGGCCCGTTCGGCCACGCCGCGCGGACTGGTGCACTGCGTGGCGCGGCTGTCGGCGATGGCCGGCGGCACCTTGCCGCGGGTGTGCACGAACAGCGTGTGGCCGGCGGCGATCAGGTGGGCGCACATCGGCGTGCCCATGATGCCCAGGCCGATGAAACCGAGCTTGAGGGGTTGGGAGGTCATGCGTGTCTCTTGGACGTTAGAAGATCATTGCGCGAGCTGCTGGCGCCAGTGCAGGCCGGCTTCGGTCGTCGTCGCGGGCTTGTACTCGCAGCCGATCCAGCCGCGGTAGCCGATGCGGTCGAGGTGGGCGAACAGGAAGGGGTAGTTGATCTCGCCGGTGCCGGGCTCATGGCGGCCGGGGTTGTCGGCCAGCTGCACGTGGGCGATGCGCGGCAGGTGTTTCTCCAGCGTGGCCGCCAGCTCGCCCTCCATGCGCTGGGCGTGGTACAGGTCGTACTGCAGGAAGAGGTTGTCGGCGCCCACCTCGTCGAGGAGGGCCAACGCCTGCGCCGTGCGGTTGACGAAGAAGCCGGGGATGTCGGCCGTGTTGATGGGCTCCAGCAGCAGCTTGATGCCGGCTTCGCGCAGCGCGGCGGCGGCAAAGCGCAGGTTGTCCACCAGCGTGTGCTGCAGCAGCGCGGGGTCGGCACCAGCCGGCGCCTTGCCGGCCAGGCAGTTCAGCTGCGTGACGCCCAGCGCTTTTGCATACGCGATGGCCGTGGCCACGCCCGCTCGGAATTCCTCGACCCGATCGGGCAGGCAGGCGATGCCACGCTCGCCCGCGTCCCAGTCGCCGGCGGGCAGGTTGTGCAGCACCAGCTGCAACTGGTGCGCGTCGAGCCGGCGGCGGATCTCTTCCGCGGCAAAGGCATAGGGAAACAGGAACTCCACGGCCTGGAAGCCGGCGCGCGCGGCGCGTTCGAAGCGGTCGAGGAAGGGCACCTCGGTGAAGAGCATCGTGAGGTTGGCGGCGAAACGGGGCATGGGTGGTCTTCTTTCGGGTCAGTCGAGCAGGGCCACGGCGGTGGGCACGTCGGCGGGGGACGACGCGAGTTCCTCGAACTCGGTCACGTTGTCGATCTCGGTGCCCATGGCGATGTTGGTGATCCGTTCCAGCAGCACCTCGATCACCACCGGCACGCGGTGCTCGGCCATCCACGCCTCGGCCTGGCGGATGGCGGGCGCGATCTGGTCGGCGCTTTGCACGCGGATGGCCTTGCAGCCCAGGCCTTCCACCACCTGCACGTGGTCCACGCCGTAGCTGCGGGCGGCGCCGTCTTCGGGTGCGTTGATGTTGTCGAAGCCCAGCTGCACGCAGTAGTCCATCGCGAAGCCGCGCTGCGCCTGGCGGATCAGGCCCAGGTAGCTGTTGTTGACGACGATGTGGATGTAGGGCAGCTTGAATTGCGCGCCGACGGCGAGCTCTTCGAGCATGAACTGGAAGTCGTAGTCGCCCGACAGCGCGACGATCTTGCGCTGCGGATCAGCGGCCCTGACGCCCAAAGCCGCTGGCACCGTCCAGCCGAACGGCCCGGCCTGGCCGCAGTTGATCCAGTGGCGCGGCTTGTACACGTGCAGGAACTGCGCGCCGGCGATCTGGCTCAGGCCGATGGTGGACACGTAGCAGACGTCTTCGCCGAAGGCGCGGTTCATGCACTGGTAGACGCGCTGCGGCTTTATCGGCACCGCGTCGAAGTTGGTCTTGCGCAGGTATTCGGTCGATCGCTTGCGGCCCTGGCATTCGGCGGCCCACCGGCTGCGGTCTTTCAGCTTGCCGGCGGCTTTCCATTCGCGCGCCACGTCGACGAACAATTGCAATGCCGCTTTGGCGTCGGAGACGATGCCGTAATCCGGGGCGAAGACGCGGCCGATCTGCGTGGGCTCGATGTCGACGTGGATGAATTGCCGGCCCTTGCAATAGACCTCGGGCGAACCGGTGTGGCGGTTGGCCCAGCGGTTGCCGATGCCCAGCACGAAATCGCTCGCGAGCATCGTCGCATTGCCATAGCGGTGGCTGGTCTGCAGGCCCACCATGCCGGCCATCAGCGGGTGGTCGTCCGGAATGCTGCCCCAGCCCATCAGCGTGGGAATGACGGGAATGCCGCTCAATTCGGCGAATTCCACCAGCAATTCGGACGCATCGGCATTGATGATGCCGCCGCCGGCCACGATCAGCGGGCGTTCGGCGCCGTCCAGCATCTGCAGGGCGCGCTCGATCTGCTTGCGCGAGGCCGCGGGCTTGTAGACCGGCAGCGGCTCGTAGGTGTCGATGTCGAACTCGATCTCGGCCATCTGCACGTCGAAGGGCAGGTCGATCAGCACCGGGCCGGGGCGGCCCGAGCGCATCAGGTGGAAGGCCTGCTGGAAGGCGCGCGGCACCTGTGCGGGCTCCAGCACGGTGGTGGCCCACTTGGTCACCGGCTTGGCGATGGAGGCGATGTCCACCGCCTGGAAATCTTCCTTGTGCAGGCGGGCCCGCGGCGCCTGGCCGGTGATGCAGAGGATGGGAATGGAATCGGCCTGCGCGGAATAGAGGCCGGTGATCATGTCCGTGCCCGCCGGGCCGCTGGTGCCGATGCACACGCCGATGTTCCCGGCGCGGGCCCGGGTGTAGCCCTCGGCCATGTGGCTCGCGCCTTCCACGTGCCGCGCCAGCACGTGGGCGATGGTCTGGCGTTCGCGCAATTGCGCATACAGCGGGTTGATGGCCGCGCCCGGCACGCCGAAGGCCTGCGTCACGCCTTCCTTCTCCATCACCAGCACCGCCGCCATCGCGGCCTTCATCCTTGCCATGCTCGTTGCTCCTTCGCGTTGGTCCGCATGGTGGGCGGACCGGGCGGCGGCGTGAACCGCAGCGGGGCGATAAGAGCTATTCCTGGGCGGAATGCGGGCCGCGGGCGTGGGTGGGTGCCAGGCGCCGGGCCGCGCTCATCGGGCCTTCGGCATGGGGCTCCGGCGGGTCTTCGCCGCTCGTGCGGCCGTGCGGGCTCAAGCCCGTGGGTTCAAGCGGCGCGCTGCCACCATTCGCCGGCCAGCGATTGCTGCAGGAAGGCGATGAAGCTGGTCACCTTGGAGGGCACGTACTTGGGCGACGGGAAGACCGCATGCACCTCCTGGGCCGGCAGGCCGTGGTCGGCCATCACCGGGACCACGCTGCCGTCGGCCAGCGATTCACGCGCGACGTACCAGGGCAGGATGGCCAGCCCGAAGCCGCTGCGGGCCGCCGCCAGCACGGCGGAGAGGTTGTTCGAGCGCAGCGGGCCTTTCACCGGCAGCGGCATGCCTTCGTTGCCGCCGCCGGGTGGCTGCAGGGTCCAGTGGTCGTCGCCCTGCACGCTGCTGTAGACCAGGCAGTCGTGGCGCGCCAGGTCGGCGGTGCTGCGCGGGGTGCCGCGCCGCGCCAGGTAGTCGGGCGCCGCCACCATCAGCCAGGGGTTGCTGCCCAGGTAGCGCGCGCCCAGCGTCGAATCGGCCAGCCGGCCCATGCGGATGGCCAGGTCCACGCCCTGTTCCACCAGGTTGACGTAGCGGTCGTCGAAGCTCAGGTCCACCGCCACCTCGGCATGCTCGCGCATGTAGCGCAGCACCAGCGGCACCAGCACGCGGCGGCCGAAGGCCACCGAGGTGCTGACGCGCAAGGTGCCGCCCACCTTGGACTGCAGCAGCGCGGCGAGGCTGTCCGCCTCGTCCAGCTCGCGCGCGATGAGCTTGCATTTCTCGTAGTACAGCGCGCCCACCTCGGTGGGCGTCACGCCGCGGGTGGAGCGGTGCAGCAGGCGCGCGCCCAGGCGCTGTTCGGTGGCGGCCACGGCCTTGGTCGCCGTGGGCTGGGTGACGCCTAACTCGGCAGCGGCGCGGCTGAAGCTGCCGGTCTCGACCACGCGCAGGAAGAGCTGAACGGCGGTGATGCGGTCCATCGGGCGCGGGTGGCGGCTGCTGGGGCTGTTGCGGCTGTCGCGGCGGCGGCTGTGGCGGTGGCGGCTTCGGCTGCTGCGGCGCTCAGACCGATCGCATCAGGCCACCATCGACGCGGATGCTCTGACCCGTGATGTACGCGGCACCCGGCGAGGCCAGGAAGGCGATGGTGGCGGCGATTTCCTCGCTGGTGCCGTAGCGCTGCATCGGCACGCCGGCGCGGCGTTCGTCGCGCTGGGGCAGGCTGTCGATCCAGCCGGGCAGCACGTTGTTCATGCGGACCTGGCGCGCGGCATGCTCGTCGGCGAACAGCTTGGTGAAGGCCGCCAGGCCGGCGCGGAACACGGCGGAGGTGGGGAACATCGGGCTGGGTTCGGCCACCCAGGCGGTGGAGATGTTGATGATGGCGCCGCCTTCGGGCTGCTTCACCATCACCGGCGCCACCAGTCGCGTGGCGCGGATCACGTTCATCAGGTAGATGTCGAGGCCGGCGTGCCACTGTTCATCGGTCAGCTCCAGCACCGGCGCGCGCGGGCCGTGGCCGGCGCTGTTCACCAATGCGTCGATGCGGCCCCAGCGCTGCACGGTCAGGTCAACCAGGCGCGCCAGGTCTTCGGTGGACTGGTTGGAACCGGTGACGCCGATGCCGCCCAGTTCCCGGCCCAGCGCCTCGCCTTTGCCGGACGAGGACATCACCGCCACCTGGAAACCATCCGCCGCCAGCTTGCGCGCCGCCGCGGCGCCCATGCCGCTGCCGCCACCCACCACCACGGCCACCTTGTCAGCCATCACTACGCTCCTTCGTGTTGTTGCTGTCGTTCCTGCGTTGGACACGGACCCAGCGCCTCGCGCAGCACCGCGGCCAGCGCCTGGCTGGCCGCGTCCTGCCGCGTGCCGGCGTGCAGATGAATGCCCAGCCGCGGCAATGCAGGCAACAGGCCTGGATGCAGCGCGCGCAGTCCAGCGGGCACGGTGCTGGCGAGCCACGCGGTGACGGCGCGGTCGGCGCGCACCAGCGTGGTGGTGGCCTCGATGTCGTTGGCCTCGAAGACGAAGCGCGCCTCGATGCCCGCGGCCTGCAGCGCGCTTTCCACGCTGGCGCGAAAGGCACAGTCCGGCGCGATCAGCGACACCGGCAAGGGGCGCCGCGTGGGGGCCGTGCCGTGTTCGGCCGCCACCCACACCAGCGCGTCGGCCGCAAGCCATTCACCGCCCGCGGGTTCCCCGCTTTCGATCACCGCCATGTCCAGTTCGCCCGCGGCCATGGCCTGGGCCAGGGCCGGCGACGTGGCGCTGCGCAGCTCGATGTCGACGCCGGGACAGCGCGCTTCGAAGTCCGCGAGGATGGCGGGCATCCAGCGGCGGATCAGGTCGGGCGGCAGGCCCAGGCGCAGCGGCGCCGCGGTGTCCGGCCGCAGGGCCAGCCAGGCCTCGGCCTGGGCCGCCAGCAGGCGTTCGGCCTGCGCCAGCGCGCGGGTGCCGAAGGGGGTGAGCCGGGCGCCGCGGTGGTCGCGTTCCAGCAGGCGGTCACCCAGCAGGTCCTCCAGCCGCCCCAGCTGCTGGCTGACCGTGCCCTGCGTCAGGTGCAGCCGCTGCGCAGCCGCGGTGACGCTGCCCAGCCGGGCCACGGCCACGAAGGCGCGGAGCAGCACGGGGTCCAAATCACGGGGCATGGGGCATTGTCTTGCACGATGGCCCCATCGGAAAAATTCGATGGCCGTGCGGCCCAGGCCGCCGCACAGTGCGCGGCATCGCATTCGCTGTCGCCGCCACTCATGCCTGATTCCACTCTTGAGCCCACGTCATTTCCCAGCCAGGTCGACCTGCTGGCCGCCGCCCAGGCCTTGACCGAGACTTGGTCGCCGCGCGTGGTGGCGCGCGTGAACGACCAGTACGTGAAGGTGGCGCGGCTGCTGGGCCGCCTGGCCTGGCATGCGCACGACGCCGAGGATGAACTGTTCCTGGTGCTGCGCGGCCACCTGCGCATCGAATACCGCGACCGGCCGGCGGTGGAACTGCCCGCGGGCAGCCTGCACGTGGTGCCGCGTGGCGTCGAGCACAACCCGGTGGCCCAGGCCGAATGCCTGATCGCGCTGGTGGAGACGGTGACCACCTTGCACAC
>CBIHPZ010000200.1:0-6780 GCA_966211865.1 uncultured Aquabacterium sp. | reverse complement strand
GTCGAACAAGTTCGGCTCGATCGTGCTGACCACCGGCAACAAGAGCGAGATGGCGACCGGCTATTGCACGCTGTACGGTGACATGGCAGGCGGCTTCGCGGTGATCAAGGACGTGGCCAAGACGCTGGTCTACCGGCTGGCCGAATGGAAGAACCGCCAGCCGAGCCGACGTGCCGACGGCAGCGTGGGTCCGGTCATCCCCGAGCGCATCATCACGCGTCCGCCCTCTGCCGAGCTGCGTCCGGACCAGAAGGACCAGGACAGCCTGCCGCCTTACGAGGTGCTGGACGCGATCCTCTCGCGCTACATGGAAGAGGACCAGGGCATCGCCGACATCGTGGCCGCCGGCTTCGACGCGGCCGACGTCGAGCGCGTCACGCGGCTCATCAAGATCAACGAGTACAAGCGCCGCCAGGCGCCGGTGGGCATCCGCATCACGCACCGCGCCTTCGGCCGCGACTGGCGCTACCCCATCACGTCGAAGTTCCGTGCTTAAATCCCCGACGATCGTTCCCCCAGGAGGCCACCCATGAAACAGATCACCGCCGTCATCAAGCCCTTCAAGCTGGAAGAGGTGCGTGAGGCGCTGGCCGATGTCGGGGTCTCGGGTCTGACCGTGACGGAAGTGAAGGGCTTCGGTCGGCAGAAGGGCCACACCGAGCTCTACCGTGGCGCGGAATACGTCGTCGACTTCCTGCCCAAGGTGAAGATCGAGGTCGTGGTGAAGGATGGCGACGTCGACCGCTGCATCGATGCCATCGTCAAGGCCGCCAAGACCGGCAAGATCGGCGACGGCAAGATCTTCGTGACCCCGGTGGAGCAGGTGGTGCGCATCCGCACCGGGGAGACGGACGAGTCCGCCGTCTGAGGCCCTTCCTCGGCAGGCCCCGCTAGATGCGATCCAGGTCGGCCGATGGCCGCGCCGCGCCGGCGGCGGCATGCAGGCGGTCGAGCAGTTCTTCGACGTTGGACTGCCGCTCCACCATCGCCATCTGGGCCTCGTTCACAAAGCCCTCCACCACGGACCGGTCGAGGAAGGCCATCAAGGGCTCGTAATAGCCCTTCACATCCAAGAGCCCGATCGGATGTTGGTGGTAGCCCAGGTGCCGCCAGGTCCAGACCTCGAACAGCTCCTCGAAGGTACCGATGCCGCCCGGCAGCGCGACGAAGGCATCGGCACGCTCGGCCATGGCCTGTTTTCGCTCGTGCATGGTTCGCACGACCAGCAGTTCGCTCAGCCCACGGTGGCCGACCTCGAGCCGCATCAGCGATTCGGGGATGACGCCGACCACGGTGCCGCCCGCGGCCAGTGTGGCGTCCGCCACCGCGCCCATCAATCCCACTCGCCCGCCGCCATAGACGAGCCGCCAGCCGCGGCGCCCGATGGCTTGGCCGAGCTGTTCGGCCGCTTGCAGATGCGCCGGGTCCGCGCCCGCTCGCGATCCGCAATAGACGCAGAGGGAGAACGTGCGGGTGGCGGTGGTGCTCATGCTGATGGCCTGTTGGTCTGGTGTCTTGCCTTGGCAGGCGGCCGCCAGTTGATGAGTTGCGTCCCGCACAGCGCGTCGTGCCAGAACTGGCGGTCCGGCCGCATGCGGGCCAGTGCGGCATAGCCCGCGACGCCGGCGAGCAGCAAGCCAAAGGCCCGGGAGTCGTGCAAGCCCGAAAGCCCCGCCGTGATCAAGGCAGGCATGAGCCACATCCACGCAGCCAGATAACGCAAGAAAGCCCTGGCCTGTGTCACAGGTCTTCCGTGCACGTCCACCAGCCGGATGTGCCACGCCTTCATGGCCACGGTCTGCCCGCCGTTGGACCAGAACCAGGTGAAGTACACGGCCAGAATGACGAACAGAAACGCCATGAGCCCATGCCGTCCTTCCAGGGCATGGCGCTGCTGCGTCAGGCTGGAATACAGGTAGGCCGAAATCATCAGCACCCCAAAGAGCAGCACGCCTTCGTAGACGAACGCGGCGAGCCGCCGCCAGACAGAGGGTGTGTCGAACTTGGCGGCGGGCGCGGCGGGCTGCCCAGCAGCCGGGTGGGGGAGCGTCACTGGCTGGCCGGCGCGGAGGCGGGCGCCGCCGCGACGCCAGCTGCACCTTGCGGCCTGCGTTGCGGCAGCAACGTCGTGCGGTCGACCTTGCCGGGCTGGGCTTCAATCTTCGGCTGACCCGGCTTCTGGTGCGCCGGCGGCGAGGGCGTCTTGGTCATCAGCGTGGTGGTGGCACCCGGAGTGGCTTGCACCACCGTGGGCGCCACCGGCTTGACCGTGACCGCGGCCGAGGACGCCGCCTGGGGTGGGGTGCGCTTGGGTACGGCTGCAAGAGGCGAACTGGCCGACGCAGAGACTGCCGCGCGATCGCGCTTGTCCTGGGCCCGATTCGCGAGAGCCTTGCGGTCTTCCTCGGGCAGCGCCTGGTAGGCCTCCCAGCGGGCCTGGCGCTCCTGCGGGCTGAGTTGCTTGGCTTCCTGGAAGGACAGCCGTGCGCGACCGCGCTCGTCAGGAGTGAGGCGCGCCCACTCCGTCATCCTGTCTTGCATGCGCTGTCGCTCGTCGGCGGGCATCGACGGCAGCCGATTCGCGATTTCGAGCCATTTTGAGCGGCGCGATGCGTCGATGGTCTCCCAGTCGCGCTCCAGCGGGGCCAATGCTTGCCGCTGGGCGGGGCTCAGGCTGCTCCAAGGCGTGCCGCCGACCTGCCCCTTCGGCGGCGCGGAAGCTGCCGACTTCGTTGCGCTGGGTGGTTGTGCCGACGCGGGCCCGAAGGCCAGGAAAAAGCAAACCGCGCTGAAGATCAGCGCGGCAGGGGCGGACGGGCGGCGCAGAGGCATGCCGGGTGTGTCAGGGCGTCGGATCGGAGCGGAGGTATTCGGCGAAACCGGGGTCGCCGTACGCGGTCGGAGGCAATGTGTCGGTCAGCAGGGCGGCATCGATTTCGGCCGCCACGGCGATCTGCTCATGGTCGTGATACTGCTGGATGAACACCAAGCCGAACAGCAGCACGGCCAGTGGCATCAGGGATGCCAAGCGCAGCCAGACGGGCGGCGTCCAGCCGAGTACCGCGGTTCCGCCCGAGTGACCCAGCACCGCCGGCGCGGCAGCGCGCCGGCTGGCGGCAGCGCGCTCGACCGCACGGTCTCGCGCCACGCGAAGTCGTTCGGAAATGTCGTGCGGCAACTGCTGCGTCGACTCGTTCAGTGCCCCGGCCAAGCGAAATGCAACACGGGCCTCAAGGGCTTCGCGCTGGCGAGCAAGGGTGGGCGTGACTGTACTTTTCATGGTGCGATTCCCTTCGCTCGCAGGGCTTTGGCCAAGGCATGGACCGCCCGGGAGCAATGGGTCTTCACGCTGCCCTCCGAGCAGCCCATGACCATTGCTGTTTCCGCCACATCGAGCTCTTCCCAGTAACGAAGAAGAAACGCCTCCCGTTGACGCGCCGGCAGTTCGCCGATCTGTGTCTCGATCGATTGCAGGATTTGTGCCCGCGATACCTGGTCCGCGGCGCTCTCCGCCCCCAGCAAGCCTTCTGCAGATTCGAGGCTTTCGAGCAGGTCGAAGTCGCCACCGTCGTCGCTGTCTGACTCGAAGTCAGAGAGGTTCTGCATCACCGCGTTGCGCACGCGCTGGCGACGGAAATAGTCCATCGTCGCGTTCGACAGGATGCGCTGGAAGAGCAGGGGAAGCTCGGCAGGCGGACGGTCGGCGTACTTCTCGGACAGCCGGATCATGGCGTCCTGCACGATGTCCAGTGCGGCATCGTCGTCGCGAACGGCGTAGACCGTGCGCTTGAAGGCGCGCTTCTCGACGCTTCGCAGGAAGTCTGAGAGTTCTTTGTCGGTGGCCAAGGGGCGGCCGGCTCCGGAGTGAGTTGGAGTCCGGCAAAAGCGGCGCGGATTATGGCACCCGGCCAGTTGGCGCTCGAATCTGGTTCGGCGGCGCGTGCAAGTGGTGTGATAATGCTGCTTCGCACAAAGCGACCCTGGTCTGAAGCTGGCTTGCCGACCCCGGTGGCCCCAAGTTTTTGATCGCGCAGGTCCTGAATCCGCCTCACGAGGGCGCGAAGAGGGGCACCGATGGTTTTTCGTTAGAGATCAACCCAAAGGTTCGAAATGGACATGTCTGCCGCGGAAGTCAAACGCGCCGCATCGGCGCAACCGCAAACCAACTCCCAATCCCCGGAGCTCAACGGCTCCGAAATCCTGGTTCGCTGCCTGCAGGCAGAGAACGTCAAGTACATGTGGGGCTACCCCGGCGGGGCCGTGCTCTATATCTACGACGCGCTCTACAAGCAGGAGACGATCGAGCATGTGCTGGTGCGCCACGAGCAGGCCGCCGTTCATGCGGCCGACGGATACGCGAGGGCGACCGGCGAGGTCGGCGTCGCGCTGGTCACGTCCGGTCCAGGTGTCACGAATGCCATCACCGGCATCGCGACGGCCTACATGGACTCGATCCCGATGGTCATCATCACCGGCCAGGTGCCAACGCCGGCGATCGGCCTCGATGCCTTCCAGGAGTGCGACACCGTCGGCATCACGCGCCCCATCGTGAAGCACAACTTCCTGGTGAAGGACGTGCGCGACTTGGCGACGACGATGAAGAAGGCCTTCCACATCGCCCGCACCGGCCGCCCCGGCCCCGTGGTGGTCGACGTGCCGAAGGACGTGTCGCTCAAGACCTGCGCGTTCAGCTACCCCGACCGCATCGAGATGCGGTCGTACAACCCGGTCAAGAAGGGCCACGGCGGACAGATCCGCAAGGCCATGCAGCTGCTGCTGGCGGCCAAGCGTCCGTACATCTACACGGGCGGTGGCGTCATCCTGGGCAATGCCGCGCCGGAACTGCGCGAGCTGGCCGACCTGCTGGGCTACCCCTGCACCAACACGCTGATGGGCCTGGGTGCCACCGCCGCGTCGGACCCGAAGTTCCTGGGCATGCTGGGCATGCACGGCACCTACGAAGCCAACATGACGATGCAGCACTGCGACGTGCTGCTGGCCGTCGGTGCCCGCTTCGACGACCGCGTGATCGGCAACCCGAAGCATTTCGCCTCGGTCGAGCGCAAGATCATCCACGTCGACATCGACCCCTCGTCGATCTCGAAGCGCGTCAAGGTCGACATCCCGATCGTGGGCGACACCAAGGACGTGCTGCAGGAAATGATCGCCCACCTGCGTGAGACGCAGGCCAAGCCGGACGTGCAGGCGCTGTCGGCCTGGTGGGGCCAGATCAACGAGTGGCGCAAGCGTGAGTGCCTGGCGTACAAGCGCAGCGAGGACGTGATCAAGCCGCAGTACGTGGTCGAGACGCTCTGCGAACTTACCCGCGGCAAGGACGTGTACGTCACGTCCGACGTGGGCCAGCACCAGATGTGGGCTGCGCAGTTCTTCCGCTTCGAGGAGCCGCGCCGCTGGATCAATTCCGGCGGCCTGGGCACCATGGGGGTGGGCCTGCCGTACGCCATGGGCATCAAGCTCGCCAAGCCGGATTCGGACGTCTTCTGCATCACCGGCGAAGGCTCGATCCAGATGTGCATCCAGGAACTCTCGACCTGCGCCCAGTACAAGACGCCGGTCAAGGTCATCTCCCTGAACAACCGGTACCTGGGCATGGTCCGGCAGTGGCAGCAGCTGGACTATGGCGGCCGCTACTCGCACAGCTACATGGACGCGCTGCCCGACTTCGTGAAGCTGGCCGAGGCCTATGGCCACGTCGGCATCAAGATCGAGAAGCCGTCCGAGGTGCTGCCGGCGTTGAAGGAAATGATCCGCATGAAGGATCGCACCGTCTTCCTGGACGTGCGCACCGACCCGACCGAGAACGTCTGGCCGATGGTGCAGGCGGGCAAGGGCATCTCCGAGATGCTGCTGGGGTCCGAAGACCTGTGATCGCTTGAAGGCGCCTGTGACCGCCGCCGTTACCGCGGCAGCGGTGGTCAGGTGCCGGAAACCGATCACGCTTCGAACCAATCGTTGAAACGCTTCTGAGGGCGTGGCCAAGGGCCGGCGGTTACCGCCTCCGGCCTGAAGAGCGCGCCAGGATGAACGACCATGAAACACATCATTGCCGTGCTGCTCGAGAACGAGCCCGGCGCCCTGTCCCGCGTGGTGGCCCTGTTCTCCGCCCGCGGCTACAACATCGAGAGCCTGACGGTCGCCCCGACCGAGGACGCGTCGCTGTCGCGCATGACGATCGTGACGACCGGCTCCGACGACGTGATCGAGCAGATCACCAAGCACCTGAACCGGCTCATCGAGGTCGTCAAGGTCGTGGACCTGACCGAGGGGCACTACACCGAGCGCGAGCTGATGCTCATCAAGGTGCGCGCCGTCGGCAAGGAGCGCGAGGAGATGAAGCGCATGGCGGACATCTTCCGCGGCCGCATCATCGACGTGACCGAGAAGAGCTACACCATCGAACTGACCGGGGACGCCGGCAAGCTCGACGCCTTCATCGAGGCGATCGACCGCACCGCGATCCTCGAAACCGTGCGCACCGGCACCAGCGGGATCGGTCGCGGCGAGCGGATCCTCCGCGTCTGAACCCCATCCCGCAAAGCAACATCTTTAGGAGCACCTCATGAAGGTCTATTACGACAAGGACGCGGATCTGAGCCTGATCAAGGGCAAGAACGTCACCATCATCGGCTACGGCTCGCAGGGCCATGCTCACGCGCAGAACCTGAACGACTCGGGCGTTCGCGTGACCGTCGCGCTGCGCAAGGGCGGCGCGTCCTGGGCCAAGGCCGAGAAGGCCGGCCTGAAGGTCGCCGAGATCGC
>CBIHPZ010000199.1:0-6800 GCA_966211865.1 uncultured Aquabacterium sp. | reverse complement strand
CGGCGCCGCGCTGTTTCAGCCCTTGGCCCAGGGGCGCGGACCGCCCATCACGTGCAGGTGCACGTGCATCACTTCCTGCATGCCGTCGCGGCCGGTGTTGATCACGTGGCGGTAACCGTTGGTGACGCCGAGGTCCGCCATCAGCTTAGGCGAGATCGCCATCATCTTGCCCAAGAGCGCCTGGTCTTCCATCGTCACGTCGACCATGCTGGTGATGTGGCGCTTGGGGATGATCAGGATGTGCACCGGGGCCCACGGGTGGATGTCGTGGAAGGCGAGGATGTCCTCGTCCTCGTAGGCCTTTTTCGACGGGATCTGTCCGGCGACGATCTTGCAGAAGATGCAGTTCGGGTCGTGGCTCATGGTGTGTGAAGGCGGTGTGCAGGCGGTCTCAGAGGGGCATCGGCCGGCGGTCGTTCAACGCCAGCCAGCCGCGCACGACGCGGTAGAGGAACCAGATCGAGATGATTCCCCAGGCGATCCAGCCGGGGGCCAGCAGCAGCAGCCACAGCGGGCTGGTCAGCACATAGGCGATGCCGCTGAAGACCACGCTGCGGATGCGCCAGCGGAAATGCGATTCCTGCCAGGTGCCCGCCGCGTCGTCGCGCTTCACCAGGTCGAGGATGAAAGCCGCGATCAGCAGCAGGATGCCGCCCTGCGCGCCCGGCATCACCGCGGCCACGGCCACGATGGCGTGCAGTGCGTAGCTGATGTGGCCGATGTTGCGCAGCGAGGTCTCGGCCTCGGTGTCGACAACGGCCACGGAATCGCCGGGTTCGTTCATCAGGGCTTCTCCGGCGCGGCGGCGGGCGCACCGCGCCGCGCGAACTCCTCGAGGCCGGACAGGCCTTCGCGGCGCGCCAGCTCGGCAATGACCTGCTGCGGCGTCAGGCCGAACTGGGCCAGCGCGATCATCGAGTGGAACCACAGGTCGGCCACTTCATAGACGATCTTCTGCGCGTCGCCGTCCTTGGCCGCCATCACGGTCTCGGTGGCTTCCTCGCCGATCTTCTTCAGGATGGCGTCGGTGCCCTTGGCGAACAGCTTGGCGACATAGCTCTTGTCGGGGTCGCCGCCGGCGGCGGGCTTGCGCGATTCGATGACCTCCGCAATGCGGGCCAGGACATCCGAGGACGATGGCGTCGGGTTCATTTGCGGTAGATGCGTGCGGGGTCTTCGAGCACCGGCTCGACGGCGGTCCAGGTGGCTTCGTCGCCCTGGCCCGACAGCTGGTTGAAGAAGCAGGAATGGCGGCCGGTGTGGCAGGCAATGCCGGGCTCATGGCCCAGTTGCGTGACGCTCAACAGCACCACGTCGGCATCGCAATCGAGGCGGATGTCGTGCACCTGCTGGAAATGGCCGGACTCCTCGCCCTTGTGCCACAGGCGCTGCCGCGAGCGGCTCCAGTACACCGCCTGGCGCAGTTCGGCGGTGCGGGCCAGCGCCTCGCGATTCATGTAGGCAAACATCAGGACATCGCCCGACGAAGCCTCCTGCGCGATCACCGGCACCAGGCCGTCGCGGTCCCATTTGATGTCATCCAACCAAGGCATGTCGAGAGTGTAGCCACCGCCTTGTGGGGGGTTCTCGACGCACGCGTGGAGGGGATATTGGACCCGAGTGAATAACAGGCAAAACGCGGTGCTAAAGCGACTTTGTTGACACGCCCAAGCGCTTCAAATCGGTCCATCGAAGCCGATACCCGGAGCACGACGAATCGCAGTCGCCGCCGTGCGGCAAACCGGTTCGAACGCCAAGGGCCAACATGACGAAATCAGGGACCAGCAGGCCGCAGCAGGCGGCAGACAAGGACAGGACGGCCCGGGCCGCCGTGGCGCACGCGGCGCTGCTGGGGCTGGCCGGCGCGGGCAGCGTGCTGGCACTCGCACCCTGGGGATGGACGAGCACTTTGGCCGCCATCATCCTGCTGGCCGCGGGCCTGGCGGCCCTGCCGCTGGCCCGGCGCGCCGAGCGCCGCCGCCACCAGGCGCTGGCCGACTGCCTGGCGCACCAGCAACGCTTCGGCGCGGAGCTGGCGCCGGTGTGGACCGCGCAGATCGAGACCTCGCGCAGCCAGATGGAGCATGCGGTGTCCGCGCTGGCGCAGCGCTTCTCCGGCATCGTGGACAAGCTGGACCGCGCGGTGCAGGTCTCGGGCGCCACCACGCGTTCCATCGACGATGGCGAGCAGGGCCTGGTGGCCGTGTTCTCGAAGAGCGACACCAACCTCTCGCGCCTGATCACCGACCTGGACACCGCGCGCCGCGGCAAGGCCGAGCTGGTGGGCCGCGTGCATGAACTGGGCGCGCACGTGGAGGCGCTGCAGCAGATGGCGCACGGCGTGGCGATGATCGCCTCGCAGACCAACCTGCTGGCGATCAACGCCGCCATCGAGGCCGCGCACGCCGGCGACGCGGGCCGCGGCTTCGCGCTGGTGGCGCAGGAGGTGCGCAAGCTCTCCGCCGAATCGGGCGAAACCGGCCGCCGCATTGCCGACACGGTGGCACGCATCAGCGAAGCGATTGCCGAGACGCGCCGCGCCGCCGATGAATCCGCCGTGCACGACGGCCAATCGGTGCAGGCCGCGCGCAACACCATCGCCGCGGTGCTGGGCGATTTCCGGTCCATCACCGACGCGCTGGTGAACTCCACCAGCCTGCTGCGCACCGAGAGCGTGGGCATCCAGTCGGAGATTTCCGAAGCCCTGGTGCAGCTGCAGTTCCAGGACCGCGTGGCGCAGATCCTCAGCCATGTGAAGGCCAACATCGAACGCATGCCGGCCTGCCTGGCCGAGCACCGCGATGCCTTTGAACGCAGCGGCAACGTGCCGCCGCTGTCCGCCGCGGAGCTCTTGCGCGCGCTGGAAAGCACGTATGCGATGGCCGAGGAACGCCAGGTGCACCGCCAGGGCCAGCGCGCCAGCGCAGCCAGCCCGGCCACCCCGGCCGAAACCGAAGTCACCTTCTTCTGAACAGCCCCAGAACGGACCTAACGAGGGAACTCCATGGCCAAGACCATCATGATCGTCGACGACTCCGCCTCGCTGCGGCAGGTCGTCGGCATTGCATTGCGCGGCGCCGGATACGAGGTGCTGGAAGCCAGCGACGGCAAGGACGCACTGGGCAAGCTGAAGGGCCAGAAGGTCCACCTGATGATCAGCGACGTGAACATGCCGAACATGGACGGCATCAGCTTCGTCAAGGCGGTCAAGCAGATCCCGGCCTACAAGTTCACGCCGGTGGTGATGCTGACCACCGAGTCGCAGGACTCGAAGAAGAAGGAAGGCCAGGAGGCCGGCGCCAAGGCCTGGGTGCTGAAGCCCTTCAAGCCCGAGCAGATGATCGGCGTGGTGCAGAAGCTGGTGCTGCCATGACGAGCGCTTCGAACGTTATCGCCCTCGAAGGCGAGCTGACGATCTACCGCGCGGCCGAACTCAAGCCGCTGCTGCTGGCCGCGTTGCCGGGCACGGGTCCGCTGGAGCTGGACCTGGCCGAGGTGACCGAGGTGGACACCGCCGGCCTGCAGCTCCTGATGCTGCTGCGGCGCGAAGCCCAGGCGCTGGGGCGTGCGCTGCACCTGCGCAGCCCCAGCCTGGCGATGGTCGAGGCCTTCGAGCTGCTGGACCTCGCGGCCTGGTTCAGCGAAGACAGCGCCGCCGCGGCCACCTGACCGGGGGACCCCCATGAACCTCGAAGAAGCCCTGCAGACCTTCATCGCCGAGAGCCGGGAGCTGCTCGAGGACATGGAAGCGGCGCTGCTGACGCTGAACGGCCCCGGCGACCATGCCGAGGCCGTCAATGCCATCTTCCGCGCCGCGCACACCATCAAGGGATCGGCCGGCCTGTTCGGCCTGGACCATGTGGTGGCCTTCACCCACGTGGCCGAAAGCGTGCTGGACGAGGTGCGCGCCGGCCGCGTGGGCATCGACGCCGACCTGCTGACGCTGCTGCTGCGCTGCGCCGACCACATCGGCGCGCTGGTCTCGGCCATCGCCGCTGGCCTGCACGAGCCCGACCCCGAACTGGAGGCCGCCGGCCTGCCGCTGCTGGCGCAGCTGCGCGGCCACCTCGGCCACCTCGGCCACGCCGGGCACGCAGCCGGCGCGCGCGCGGCCGCGCCCTCCGGCGGCGCCACCGGCGCGGCCGCTGAAGGCACCTGGCACCTGTCGCTGCGCTTCGGGCCGGACGTCCTGCGCAACGGCATGGACCCCATGTCTTTCCTGCGTTATCTGCGCCGGCTGGGCGAGATCACCGCCATCGTCACCTTGCCCGATGCGCTGCCCGGCGCGGCGGCGATGGACCCGGAGTCCTGCTACCTCGGCTTCGAGCTGGCCTTTCGCAGCAGCGCCGACAAGGCGACCATCGAGAACGTCTTCGAGTTCGTGCTCGAGGATTCATCCATCCGCATCATCCCGCCCAACAGCCGCATCGGCGAGTTCGTCGCGCTGATCGAGGCCCTGCCCGAAGCCACGGCCCAGCTGGGCGAGATCCTGGTGCGTTGCGGCAGCGTGACGGCACACGAGCTGGAACGCGCGCTGAAGGCGCAGCAGACCATCGAGCCGACGCAGCGCCTGGGCGACATCCTGGTGCAGCAGGGCCGCGTGCCGCAGGCCATCGTCGATGCGGCGCTGGACAAGCAGCAGCAGGCGCGTGCCACCCGCACCCCGGAACGCAACGCCGAACGCGCGTCGATCCGCGTCGATGCCGACAAGCTGGACCGGCTCATCGACCTGGTGGGCGAGTTGATCATCGCGTCCGCCGGCGCGGGCGTGGCCGCGCGCCGCGTGCGCGACGTGGAGCTGCTGGAAGCGCATTCCACGCTGTCCGGCCTGGTGGAAGAAGTGCGCGACAGCGCGCTGCAGCTGCGCATGGTGAAGATCGGCGGAACCTTCAGCCGCTTCCAGCGCGTGGTGCACGACGTGGCGCGCGAGCTGGGCAAGGACATCGGCCTGGAGATCAGCGGCGAGGACACCGAGCTGGACAAGACGGTGGTCGAGAAGATCGCCGACCCGCTGACGCACCTGGTGCGCAATTCAATGGACCACGGCATCGAAGCCGCGGCCCTGCGCGCCGCGCGCGGCAAGCCGGCGCAGGGCACGGTGCGGCTGAATGCCTTCCATGACTCGGGCAGCATCGTCATCGAGGTGGGCGACGACGGCGGCGGCCTGGACCGCGAGCGCATCCTGGCCAAGGCCATCGAACGCGGCCTGGTGGAGCCCGGCCGCGTGATGAGCGACGGCGAGATCTACGCGCTGATCTTCGAACCGGGCTTCTCCACCGCGGAAACCGTGACCAACCTGTCCGGCCGCGGCGTGGGCATGGACGTGGTGAAGCGCAACATCACCGCGCTGCGCGGCAGCGTGGCCATCGACAGCCGGCCGGGCCAGGGCACCACCGTCACGGTGCGTTTGCCGCTCACTTTGGCCATCATCAACGGCTTCCAGGTGGGCGTCGGCAAGTCGGTGTTCGTGGTGCCGCTGGAGATGGTGGAGGAATGCGTGGCCTATGCCGAAGAGCCGGGCCACGACTACACCAACCTGCGCGGCGCCGTGCTGCCGTACATCCGCCTGCGCGAACTGTTCGAGCTGGAAGGCCCGCCGTCGGCGCGCCAGAACATCGTGGTGGTGCGCTGCGGCGGCCAGACGATGGGCCTGGTCGTCGACCGCCTGCTCGGCGAGTTCCAGACCGTGATCCGGCCGCTGTCGAAGATGTTCGCCCACGTGAAGGGCATCAGCGGCTCCAGCATCCTCGGCAACGGCGAGGTGGCCTTGATCCTCGACGTGCCGGCCCTGATCGCCGGCAGCGTCGCCCAGCGTTCCCACCGGCCAGCCACCGACAGCAGCACGCTGCTGGCCGGCTGAATCGTCCCCACACGTCCCCATCAAACAGGAAGTCTCCCCATGCTAGGCAACATCAAGATCGGCATACGGCTGATCGCGGCATTCCTCCTCGTCGCCGCTGCCAGCGGCATCGTCGGCTACGTCGGCATCAGCAACGCCGGCAAGATCAACGACATGGCCGACCGCATGTACGACCGGGAATTGCTCGGGCTGTCGTACGTGAAGGAAGCCAACATCAACCTGATCTACATCGGCCGCGCCCGCGCCAATGCGCTGCTGGCCAGTTCCCAGGAAGAGCGCGCGAAGCAGCTGGCCGTGGCCGAGAAGGCCATCGCCACGATGAAGGAACAGATGGAGAAAGCACGGCCGCTGTTCATCAGCGAACGCGGCAAGCAGATGTTCTCGACCTACACCCGGTTGATGGACGACTACGTGCGTTCGCACCAGGCGGTGCTGGCGCTGATGAACGGCCGCAAGCTGGCCGAGCGCGACGAGGCCCTGGCGCAGGCCCAGTCCACGGTGAGCACGCACGCCAACACCCTGGACGAGCTGTTGACCGAGCTGACGACGCAGAAGGAAGCGCGCGCCAAGCAGGCCTCCGACGAGACGACGGTGCTCTACAACGAGAGCCGCCAGCTGATGATTGGCACCATCGTCGGCGCCCTGGTGGCCGGCGCGGTCCTGGGCTTCGTGATCAGCCGCGGCGTGAGCAAGCCGCTGGGGCAGGCCGTGGAAGCCGCGAACCGGCTGGCCGAAGGCGACCTGACCGTGCGCATCGAGGCGAAGACGCGCGACGAGATCGGCCAGCTGATGCAGGCGATGCAGAACATGGTGACGAAGCTGTCGCAGGTCGTGACCGAGGTCAACGGCGGCGCGGAGGCCCTGGCCGGCGCTTCCGAAGAGGTGAGCGCCACCGCGCAGTCGCTGTCGCAGGCCTCCAGCGAGCAGGCCGCGGGCGTGG
>CBIHPZ010000198.1:0-6826 GCA_966211865.1 uncultured Aquabacterium sp. | reverse complement strand
GCAGCGCGCGCCGCGCCGCGGCTGCCATCCTCGGCCGGCGCGGTGGAACTGCCCGCCTGGCGCGTTGCCTCCCACGACTTGGCCGCGTCCACCAGCTTGGCAAAGGCCTCACCGTCTTCCAGCAGCGCCTGCTTCACCTTCGGCGGCAGCGAGGTCTCGATGCCGGTCTCGTCGAGCGGCATGCGGTCGGTCTGCAGCGCCTTCAGCACGCGGCGGATCTCGCCGGCGGCATGCGCCGGCGTCTGCAGCAGCACCAGGCGCTTGGACTTGTGCGGGTTGTCCGGCACGTGGCAGGAATCGCACTGGCCGTCGCGCAGGCGCAGCGCCAGCTTCTTGTAGGCGCCGTCCAGGCTGGCCATGTAGGGGTTGTCGGCCTGGAAGAGGCCGTCGAACAAGGTCACCTTGGGCTGCGCCTTGCCCTGCGCGTCGGCCCACATCCACTGGCCGTCGAAGGCATGCGCCGGCACCGGCTCGCTGCGCGCCAGCGGCGCCTGCTCGCCATGCACCGTGAACTGCGCGGCGGTGATGCGGGCGCGGCCGGGGTGCCACCACAGCAGCACCTCGTTGGCGGCCTGGTACATGCTCCACTTCTCGGCCTCGTGCCAGAAGGGGTACGGGAACTGGCCCGGCTGCAGCCGGTTGCGGAAGGCGGTGCGCAGGCGGATGCGGGCGAGCTTCTCGCTTTCCACCCACTCCACCTTGTGCTCGCCGTTGAACATGAAGAGCGGCAGGTACATGCCGGTCAGCACGTCCGGCGCGAACTGCGTGAGGGACGTGTCCGCCAGGCGCACGCCGGGCGATCGCTGGCGGCCCCACAGCACGTTGGGCGCCAGTTGCGAGCGCATCGTGGACGGCCCGAACAGCGCCTGCCGGCAGGCATCGAACGCGGGGGTGCTGCCGGGGTCGGCCAGCGGGCAGCGCAGCGCCAGCTCGTTGGCCAGTGCGGCAGCCGCCTGGCGCGCCTGCGACAGGGCCTGCACGGGGTCCACGGCCACCTTGTCGTCCGGGGGTGCGGCCAGCGCGGGCACGATGCCCGCGCCGGCGGCCCAGACCACCCCGCCGGCCGCGGCACCTGCCACGGCACGGCACAGCCGCGCCCTTTTCGTGTTGCTTGATCGTGCGGCTACCGGTGCTTCTTTCATGTTGTCCTCCCTGGGGAATCGGATGCGGGCTGCTAACCCACGATGTGACCGTGGCGGTTGATGACGACCATGTCCACGTACTGCGACCCTTGCGCGCCCTGCTGCGTGCCGTAGTGCACGCGGTAGCCGCCGAGGTCGGTTTGCAGCGATGACAGCGCGGTCCGGAACGCCTCGCGCCCCGGCCGCTCGCTGCGTGCGGCCGCGCGCGCGGCTTCCACCGCGACACGGCCGGCGATGTAGCCTTCCAATGAGGTGATGCCCAGCTTGGCGCCCGTTCCCAGCGCCGCCAGGTCCTGCCGGCACTGGCTGACGACGGGCAGGCCCAGCGCCGTGGGGCGCGGCACCACCATGCTCATGATCACGCTGCGGCCGGCCAGCGCGATGCCGTCGACCAGGTCCTGCCCCGCGAACGAGGAGGCGAAGTACATGCCGGCGAAACCGCCGTTGGCCAGCTGTTCGACCATGCGCAGGATGGGCGCCGCGTTGGTGGCGAAGAGCACCGCATCCACTTTCGCGGCCAGCAGCTTCTGCACCTCGGGCGTGAAGTCCTTGCTGTTGCGGTCGATCGCCACGTCCACCACCGGGGTCACGCTGGCCGCGGCCAGCGCCTGGTGCATGGCCTGCAGATTGGCGCTGGAGGTGTCCTGCAGCCGCACGCAGCCGATGCGCTTCAGGCCGAAGTCGCGCATGTACTGCACGGTGCGCTTGTACTCGGCGTCGTAGCCGGCGCGCACGTGGACGGCCGCGCCCTGCGAAGGCTGGCGGATGCCCATGTTGCCGCTGGCGGTGCCCACCATCGCGATGCGCGCGGCCTCCACCGCGGGCAGCGCGGCCTCGGCGATGGCACCGCTGGTCAGGCCCAGCAGCGCGGTGGCGCCGCCGTCGATCAGCTGCTGGACGTTGGCGATGCCGCGGTCCTTCACGCCGCCGTCGTCGAGCGTGACGAGTTCGAACTGCAGCGCCTTGGCGCCCTTCTCGGCTTCCTGCCGGTTGGCGGACTGCAGCGCGGCGGCGATGCCGTCGCGCACGTCGCGGCCGTAGCGCGACTGCCCGCCGCTCAGCGAGGCCGACTGGCCGAAGCGGATCACCGCGCCGGGGGCCGGGGCCGCCAGCGACCAGGCGGGGGCGGCCAGCAGCGGCCATGCACGCAGCAGCGAACGTCTGTCCATCACAGCCCTCCGAGGGAATACGGGTCGATCAGCCGACGAGGCGGCCGAAGCGGTCGATCGCGATCAGGTCGACGTAGCGCGAGCCGTTGGGCGTGCCGGCGAACTCCACGCGGTAGCCGCCCAGGTCGGCGCGCAGGCCGGCCAGCACCTCGCGCACGCGGGCCCGGCTGGCCTGGCCGCTCTTCTGGGCCGTCATGGCCGCCTGCACCGCGGTGCGGCCGGCGATGTAGCCTTCCAGCGAGGTCATGCCCATGCGCGCACCCGGCACCAGGGCCAGGTCGCGCTGGCACTGGCTGACCACGCTCACGCCCATGGCCGTGGGCCGCGGCACCACCATGCTCATCACGCAGCTCTGGCGCTTGGCGGTCAGCGTGTCCACCAGGTCCTGACCCGCAAAAGACGTGGCATAGAAGAGCCCTGGGAATTTCGCCCGGTGCATGTGGTCGATGATCTTCGCGATGGGGCTGGCGTTGGCGGTGAAGAGCACGCAGTCGGGCCGGGCCTTCAGCAGTTCTTCGGCCACGTCTTCGAACGAGGTGGCGTTGCGGTCGATGGCCAGCGCCAGCGTCGGCTTCACGCCCAGGTTGCCCAGGGCCTCGTTCATGGCCTGCAGGTTGGCCTTGGAGGTGTCGTTCAAGGTCACCACGGCCACCTTGCTGAGGCCGAAGTCCTTGACGTAGCTGATCATGCGCAGGTACTCGGCGTCGTAGCCGGCGCGCACGTGGTACGCGCCGCTGGCCTGCGCCGATCGGATGCCCATGTTGCCGCTGGCGGTGCCCAGCAGCGCGATGCCGGCGTCTTCCACCACCGGCAGGCAGGCCTCGGCGCCGGCGCCGCTGGTCAGGCCGATGATGGCCACGGTCTCGGACTGCTGCGACAGCTGCAGCACGTTCTGCATGCACTTGCTGCGGGCGCCGCCATCGTCCAGCGTCGCCAGCTCGAACTGCAGGCCGGTGCTGGCGGCGGTGGCATTGGCAGCCGCGAAGGCGGCGGCAATGCCGTTGCGCACGTCGCGGCCGTAGGCGGCCTGGCCGCCGGTCAGCGAGGCCGACTGGCCGAAGCGCAACACGCGCGGGGCGCCGGCGGCACGGGCGGGGTTGCCCAGGGTCCAGGCACCTGCACCCATCAGGGCGGCGATCGAAAACTCTCTCCGGCGCATTGCGTCACTCCCTCGTTGCTCGCGCCACGACACGGCGCCTTCCGGGTTTCGACAGGCGGGCCGAAAAGTTGACGTTCTTCTAACGAATCGTTGACGCAGATACGGATGGTTGCAGCTGCCGTTGCAAGTGAGCGGCAGTGCATCGAGGTGCCCCGAGGCAGCGCTGTCGGGAGTTCTCGCCAAGGCCGCTTCGCCCACCTCGACAGGACCGGCTTGCGGCACGGTGATTGCAGGAGATGCGGCCCGCCTTCGCCCCCTCGGTCGGGGTGGCTTGAAATCCGGGCGCAGACTCGCCACTTCCCCAGCTGATCAAGCCGGTCCGGAGGACACGTGGCGGCAATGGCAGTGCTGATCGGCGCCGGACTGGCGCTGGTGCTGTGGTGGGCCTGCCAAGGCCGCTGGGCGGAAGCGCGCCGGGCGCGCTGGCGGGCGCAGCCGTTTCCGGCGCCGTGGCGGCGCATCCTGCGGCGCCGCGTGCCGATGGTGGCGCTGCTGCCGCCACCACTGCAGCAGCGGTTGAAGGGCCAGGTGCAGGCCTTCCTGGCCGAGGTGCCGATCATCGGCTGCCGCGGGCTCACGGTGACGGATGAGATGCGCGTGACCATCGCCGCCCAGGCGTCCCTGCTGCTGCTGGGCGGCACCACCCGCTTCGAGAACCTGCGCCAGGTGCTGCTGTACCCCGAGACCTTCGTCGCCGAACGCCCGGCGACCCTGGCCGGCGGCGTGCAGCAGCCGCAACGCCACGCGCTGGCCGGCGAAAGCTGGGACCAGGGCCAGGTGATCCTGTCCTGGGCGGCGGTGCGCGACGGTGCGGCGGTGCCGGACGATGGCCAGAACGTGGTGCTGCACGAGTTCGCCCACCAGCTGGACCAGGCCACCGGCCCCGCCAACGGCGCGCCGCGCCTGCCCAGCGCCGCGCACCGGGCCCAGTGGACCGCCGTGATGCACGCGGCGTGGGCGCAGCTGCAGCAGACGCTGGCCGCCGGCGCCGAGAGCTGCCTCGGCACCTACGCCGCCACCAGCGAGGCCGAGTTCTTCGCCTGCGCCACCGAGGTCTTCTTCGAACGCCCGCAGGCCCTGGCCGCCGAATACCCGGCCCTGCACGCGCTGCTGTCCGGCTACTACGGCGTGGACCCACGGCTCTGGGGATAGGCGCTCCGGCGGCCGGGAGGGATCGAAGCAGAATCCCCACCATGTCCGCCCACCCGCCCACCACCGTCCGCGCGCCCTCGCCGGCCCAGCGGGCGATGGAGAAGCTGGGCCTCCGGCGCGACATCGACCTGGCCCTGCACCTGCCGCTGCGCTACGAGGACGAGACCCGCCTCACGCCCATCGCCGAGGTGCGCGACGGCGAGCCGGTGCAGGTGGAAGGCATCGTGCGCGACGCGCGGGTGGAGCTGCGCGGCCGGCGCCAGCTGGTGGTGCACATCGCCGACGACAGCGGCGAGCTGGTGCTGCGCTTCCTGCACTTCTACCCTTCGCAGCAGAAGACGCTGGCGCCGGGCACCCGCATCCGCGTGCGGGGCGAGCCGCGCGGCGGCTTCTTCGGGCGCGAGATGGTGCACCCCACCTGGAAGGCGGTGGACGAAGGCGCGCCGCTGGCCGAGGCGCTGACGCCCGTCTACCCCACCAGCGCGCAGCTGCCGCAGGCCTACCTCCGAAAAGCCGTGGCCAGTGCGCTGAAGCGCGCGCCGTTGCAGGAGATCCTGCCGCCCGAGGCGCTGCCACCCGGCCTGCCCACCCTGCGCGAGGCGGTGATGCGCCTGCACCAGCCGCCGGCCGATGCGTCGGTGCACGCGCTGGAGAACCGCGAGCACCCGGCCTGGCAACGCCTGAAGTACGAGGAGCTGCTGGCGCAGCAGCTGTCGCAGCTGACGGCGCAGCGCGAACGCGCGCGGCTGAAGGCGCCGATGCTGCGGGCCCACGCCCAGGGCCTGCACGAGAAGCTGCTCGCCGCCCTGCCCTTCCAGCTCACCGGCGCGCAGCGCCGCGTGGCCGAGGAGATCGCCGCCGACATCGGCCGCCCGCAGCCCATGCACCGGCTGCTGCAGGGCGACGTGGGCTCGGGCAAGACCATCGTCGCGGCGCTGGCCGCCGCCATCGCCATCGACGCCGGCTGGCAATGCGCGCTGATGGCGCCCACCGAGATCCTGGCCGAGCAGCACTTTGCCAAGCTCGTGCAGTGGCTGGAACCGCTGGGCGTGCAGGTGGCCTGGCTGACCGGCAGCCGCAAGGGCAAGCAGCGCCGGCTGATGGTCGAGCGCGTGGCCAGCGGCGAGGCGCAGTTGGTGGTCGGCACGCACGCGGTGATCCAGGACGACGTGCAGTTTGCGCGTTTGGGGCTGGCGGTGATCGATGAGCAGCACCGCTTCGGCGTGGCGCAGCGGCTGGAGCTGCGGGCCAAGCTGGCGCTGCCGGCCGACGCGGCGGCCGTGGACGGCCAGGGGCCTTCCGCGGCCGGTGCACACGCGCGCGCGAGCTCCGGCCCGCCGCGCAAGCTGGAGCCGCACCTCTTGATGATGAGCGCCACGCCCATCCCGCGGACGCTGGCGATGACCTACTTCGCCGACCTGGACGTCAGCACCATCGACGAGCTGCCGCCCGGCCGCACGCCGGTGCTGACCAAGCTCTTCGCCGACAGCCGCCGTGCCGAGGTGATGGCCCGCATCGCCGAGGAGGTGGCGCAAGGACGGCAGGTGTACTGGGTGTGCCCGCTGATCGAGGAATCCGAGAAGCTGGACCTGCAGAACGCCACCGAAGCGCATGCACGCGTCAGCGCCGCGCTGCCGGGGTCGATGGTGGGCCTGCTGCACGGCCGCATGCCGGCGGCGGAGAAGTCGGCGGTGATGTCGCTGTTCAAGAGCGGCGAGATGGCGGTGCTGGTGGCCACCACCGTGATCGAGGTCGGCGTGGACGTGCCCAACGCCAGCCTGATGGTGATCGAGCATGCCGAGCGCTTCGGCCTGGCGCAGCTGCACCAGCTGCGCGGCCGCGTGGGCCGCGGCAGCACGGCCAGCGTCTGCGTGCTGCTGTACGCCGGGCCGCTGTCGCCCACCGCGAAGGACCGGCTGCGCGCGATGGCCGAGACGCAGGACGGCTTCGAGATCGCGCGGCGCGACCTGGAGATCCGCGGCCCGGGCGAATTCATGGGCGCGCGCCAGAGCGGCGATGCGCTGCTGCGCTTCGCCGACCTGGCCGAAGACACCGCGCTGCTGGAAAGGGCTCGCGAGGCCGCGGGCTGGCTGCTGGCGCATGATCCGCAGGCGGCCCGCGCGCACGTGGCGCGCTGGCTGGACACGCGGGCGGACTACCTCAAGGCATGAGCGGCAGCACTTTCGGCATCCTCGGCGCGGCGC
>CBIHPZ010000197.1:0-6856 GCA_966211865.1 uncultured Aquabacterium sp. | reverse complement strand
CTCGTTCTCGCGTTCGTCGTGCGGGTAGTCGTAGCGGGCCAGCAGGCGGCCGTCGGCGATGCGGCGGCGCTCGAAGTGCTGGGCATCGGTGCCGTGCAGCACGCCCTGGCGGAACGCCACCGCGGGCGCGCCGGGGGTGAAGCACCAGTCGAAGATGGCGAGCTTGGCGCCTTCGAAGGTGTGCAGGCGGCCGCGCTCGTCCAGCACCACGAGCTTCAGCGCGATGGGATAGGAGGTGCAGCAGTTGTCGAACATCGCCAGCCAGCCCACGTGCCTGCCGTCGCGCGAACGCCGGGGCGTGCTGAAGGCAACTTGGTCGGGCAGGCGCGGGGCTTCGATGCGGCGGCCGTTGCTGCCGGTGAACGTCAGCGTCGATCCGTCTTCGGACAGCATGACGGCGCCGTAGCCGGCGTGGGCGACGAAGGGAAAGACGCAGGCGATGAAGAAGAAGGCGGCACGCCGCATGCGATTCGATGGGTGCATCGGAGGCGGCCAGTCTAAGGGCCGGTTCACCGAGTCTTCGCACCGGCCGTGTGGGCGCGTCAGCGGCGGTTCATGCGCTCCGTCCTCGCGAACGGATGGGCTCCCTTGCCGCACCAGGCTTGCCTGCGGCCTCTCCGTGACCTCCAGAGCCTGTTGGTCGCAGGCACGCGCGATGCCGCCTGGCACGTGGGCCGGGAGTCCGCTCAACGCGGCAGGCGGTGCAGCACGGCGAGCGGTGCGCCGGCCAGCAGCGACGCCACGGGCACGGGGCCGGCGCCGGGCGAGAGCTGGTGCGTGGCGTCGCCCGGACCCGCGTCCGCGCCCGCGGGCGGGCAAGCCAGCACGTCGCGCCAGTCGCCTGCCCCTTCTGCCGGCCAGTGCAGCACGGTGCCGCGCCAATCGTGGGTTAGCACGGTGTCCATGCGCCCTGCCCCCAGCGTCCAGGCCAGGCGCGGCACCACGGTGACGGCGGCCTCGCCGCTGTCGGCCACGCGGGCGAAGGCGATGAGGTGGCGGGCGTCGGGGCCATCGATGTCGAGCGGGCGGTAGTCGCCGTCGCGGAACAGGGCCTCGCACTGCCGCCGCCATTGCAGCAGGCGCCAGGTGATGAAGAGCTTGTGCAGGCCGCCGGGCAGTGGTTCTTCGCGCAGGCGCTGACGCAGCGTGGCGGGGTCGCTGGCCCAGGCCTGGGCCTGCTTCAGGCGTTCGCGCAGCTGCAGCGGTTCCACCGGGCGGCGGTTGTCCGGGTCCACCAGCATGAAGCGCCAGTCTTCGCAGCCCTGGTAGATGTCCGGCACGCCGGGGGAGGTGAGCTTCAGCGTGACCAGCGCCAGGCTGTTCAGGCAGCCGAAGGGCGCGATCTCGTCGACGAAGCGGCGCAGGTCGCTGAGGAAGGGGTTGGGTTCCAGGCGCGCCAGCAGCAGCTCGATGCAGCGGGTGAGGCCCTGCTCGTAGTCGTCGTTCTCGTCCAGCCAGCTGCTGTGCTGCTTGGCCTCGCGCACGGCCTTGAGCATGTAGGCGGTGACGCGCTCGCGCACGGCCCGCAGGGCCTCGTCGTCAGCCGCTTCAACGGGCCACATGCCCACCAGCGTCTGGTAGAGCAGCAGCTCGTCGTTCGGCGCCGGCAGGCCGGAGAGGCCGCCGATGCGCCACTGGGTCTGCGCCAGCTCGCGCCAGCGCTGCAGGGTCTCGGCCCAGCGCTGGGGCATCTCGGACAGCACGTCCAGCCGCGTGCGCACGTCTTCGCTGCGCTTGCTGTCGTGGGTGCTGCTGCCCAGCAAAGTGTGCGGCGTCTCGCGCAGGCGCTGCAGGTTGGCGGCGTGGAAATCGGCGACGGACAGGCCGAAGCGGCGCGGGTCGCCACCCACGTCGTTGAGCGACACCAGGCGGTGGTGGCGGTAGAAGGCGGTGTCTTCCATCGACTTGGCCATCACCGGCGCGGTGAACTGCTGGAAGCGCTGCACGAAGGCGAGGCGCTGGGCACGCGAAGGCTCGTCGGGCGCGGTGGCCTGGGGCGCCGCCCCCGCGCGCGCGTTCTGCTCAGGCGCGGTCCCGTCGGGCGCGGCTTCCTGGGCGCCGGCTTCGTGCAGCGGCGCCTGCAGCAGCAGCTGGCGGATGAAGTCGACGTACGCGGCCAGCGACGGCCGCACGCGGCCCCGCGCCGCGGCGGCGGCCTTCTCGATGCGTGCGCGGTCCTGCGGGCCGACGCCGCGGGGGCTGACGTAGCTGCGATAAACGTCGAATGACGCGGCCAGGGCGACGATGGCGGCGGACAGGCCGGCGCGCGTCAGGTCGCGGGTGTGGCGGTCGGCCAGCGCGATGTCGTGTGCGCGCTCGGTCAACAGGCGCAGGTCGGCCGCCAGCGACTGGTTCATCACCGCGCGCTTGGCGGCGTCCAGCTCGGCGTCGAAGTTGAGCGGCGCGCCGGTGAAGGCTTCCACCACCGCGTCCATCGCGGCGGCTTGGCTCGCGTCGACCAGCACGGCATTGGCCTGGTTGGCGAAGCGGTAGCCGGTCTCGCCGTGCAGCGGCCACTCGCGCGGCCAGGGCTCGTCGTCGGCCAGGATCTTCTCGGCCAGCAGGTAGGTCGCCGGGCTGCCGGGCGGCGCCACCGCCGCGCAGCGATCGGCCAAACGCCGGAAGTACGCGTCCGGGTCGGCCATGCCGTCGGGGTGGTCGATGCGCAGGCCCTGCACGCGGCCTTCGGCCACCCAGGCCAGCACGCGCTGGTGCGCGGCGTCGAACACCGCGTCGTCTTCCATGCGCAGGCCGGCCAGGCCGTTGATGTCGAAGAAGCGGCGGTAGTTCAGCTCGTCGCCGGCGGTGCGCCAGTGGGCCAGGCGCCAGGCCTGGCGCTGCAGCAGCGCGTCCATCGGGTCCCAGCTGCGGGCGTCGCCGGGCTGGCCGTGCAGCTGCTCGGCGCAGGCCTGCAGCCAGGCCGGCGCCCAGGGCTCGCGCGCGTGCAGGCGCTGCAGCTCGGCCTGCAGCGCCGCGCTGTCGCGCTGGCGGCTGGCGCGGCGCGCGGGGTCGGCGTCGTCACGCGGGGGCAGCAGCGCGAAGCCGTCGGCCAGCGCTTCCAGCTGCGTGCGCAGGGCCGTGCTGGCTTCGGCCGGCAGCGGCACGGCGCGCAGCAGGGCGGCGTGGTCGCGCGGGTCGATGGGGAAGCGGTGCGCGTGGTAGCGCAGCTCGAAGCGGCCGGCCTCGTGCTCGAAGCGCGCGGTGATCTCGCCGGACTCCAGCACCGCGCCGTAGCCCTGCCCCAGCACCGGCAGCAGCAGCTTGCCGTGCAGTTCGCGCTGCGGCGGCTGCCATTCGATGTCGAAGGCGGCCGCGTGGGCCGACGCGGGGCCGTGGGCCAGCACGTCCAGCCACCACGGGTTGTCGGCCTCCAGCACGCCCATGTGGTTGGGCACGATGTCGAGCAGCAGCGCGAGGCCCAGCGACCGCAGGCGCTCGCAGAAGCGGTCGAACGCGGCCTCGTCGCCGATCTCCGGGTTCAGCTGCGTGGGGTCCACCACGTCGTAGCCATGCGTGCTGCCGGCCTTGGCCTTCAGCAGGGGCGAGGCGTACAGGTGGCTCACGCCCAGTTCGGCCAGGTGCGGCAGCAGGGCCTGGGCGGCGGCCAGGTCGAAGCCGCGGTGCAGCTGCACGCGGTAGGTGGCGCGGGGAATGCCGCTCATGTCGCGTGCTGGGTTTCAAGCCAGTGCCAGCGCCCCGACCACGCGCCCAGGTGCTGGCCGCTGGCCTCGCCGATGGCGTGCAGCAGCGTGGCGTGCGGCGGCGGTGCCGCGGCGGGCAGCCGGTGGGCGGAAAGGTTGACCTGCATGCGCAGCGTTCGCGCGGGTTGCTGGTCTTGCGCGTCGAAGTGCCAGTGCAGCTGCAGCACCGGGCCCAGGTGCTGGGCCGTGTGGCCGGCGGCGGCCAGGCGCGGCAGCAGCGGCCGCAGCGCGGTGGCGCGCAGGCGCAGCAGCGCCGCCAGTGTTTCGCGCGCGGGCGCCGTGCCGATGCGGCAGCGCGCCATGGTCTCCGGGCTGCAGGGGTCCGGCAGGTGGCCGCTGGCGGCGGCTTCCGCATAACTCGGAAAGTGCGCGAACTCCAGCGCGCGGCCGCGCCGCACCGCGTCGCGCAGTTCGCCCTGCCAGTCGGCGAAGTACTGGAAGGGCTCGGCGGCGTCGTGCTCCTCGCCCATGAAGAGCAGCGGGATGGTGGGCGACAGCAGCAGGATGGCCTGGGCCAGCTGCAGCGCCGCGGCGTCGGCCAGCGTCACCAGGCGGTCGCCGAAGGCGCGGTTGCCGATCTGGTCGTGGTTCTGCAGCAGGTTGACGATGGCGGTCAGCGGCGCGTCGCCTTCGGCCGCGCGGCGCGGTGCCGCGCCTTCCACGTTGTGGGGTGTGCCTTCGCGCGCAAAACCGTGCGCCAGGCTGCGGCCCAGCTGCGCCACCGGGTCGTCGTACTCGGCGTAGTAGCCGTCGCGTTCACCGGTCAGCAGCACGTGCAGGGTGTGGTGCACGTCGCCGTTCCACTGGCCGTCGTAGCGTCCGGGCGTGGGACCGGGCGCGAGCCAGCGGCGCTCGTTGGCGTCGTTCTCGAGCACCAGGTGCACCTGGCGGTCGGTGATGGTGCTGCGCACGCGCTGCGAGAGTTCTTCCAGGATGTGCGGCTGGCCGTCGTCGCGCATGGCGTGCACCGCGTCCAGCCGCAGGCCGTCGAAGCGGAACTCCTCCAGCCAGTACAGCGCGTTGTGGATCACGAAGTCGCGCACGGTGCGCGACTGCTCGCCGTCGTAGTTGATGGCCGGCCCCCAGGCGGTGCGGTGGCGGTCGGTGAAGAAGGGCTTGGCGTAGGCGTGCAGGTAGTTGCCGTCCGGTCCGAAGTGGTTGTAGATGACGTCGCCGAACACCATCAGCCCCAGCCGGTGCGCAGCCTGCACGAAGCGCTTCAGCGCGCCGGGGTCGCCATAACCGTGAAAAGGCGCGTAGGGTAGGACGCCGTCGTAGCCCCAGCCGAAGCGGCCCGGCCAGTCGCCCAGCGGCATCAGCTGCAGCGCGGTGATGCCCAGCGCGGCCAGGCGTTCCAGCTGCTCGGCCGCGGCGTCGAAGCTGCCCTGCGGGGTGAAGGTGCCGATGTGCAGCTGGTAGAACACCGCGTCCAGCCAGGGGCGGCCGCGCCAGCCCTCGTCCCACGCGAAGGTGCTGGGGTCGATCAGCACCGACGGGCCGTGCGGACCGCCCGGGTTCCAGCGCGACGCGGGGTCGGGCACCACCAGGTGGCCGTCGATGCGCCACTGGTAGCGCTGGCCGCCGGCCACGTCGTTGCGCCGCACCTCGGCCCAGCCGTCTTCGAAACGGTTCGCGGGCACGGCCAGCGGCTCGCCGTGGTCGGTCAGCAGCAGCAGCTCCACGCTGCGGGCCGAAGGCGCCCACAGCCGCCACGCGGCGTGGCCGTCGCGGTTCAGCAGGGCGCCGAAGGGCATCTCATGGCGGCAGCGCATCAGGCGGGGTCCTTGGCCGCGGTGGGCGCGGCATTCGTGGCGGCGTCGGTGTGGCCATGCGTGGCGGCGTCCGTGGTGGCTCCGGCGGCCGCGTCCTGCGTCAGCAGCACCAGGCTGCGGCCGCTGGCGCAGCAGCCGCCGGTGGCCGCCGCGTCACCCTGCGTGGGAAAGCCGCTGGCGGTGCGGGTGTCGATGCGCACGCGCCAGGGGGACTCGCCCGGCAGCTGGAAGTGGACCGGCTCGTCGCCGCCGTTGATCAGCAGCAGCACGGCCGGGGTGTCGCCCGTGGCCGCGTCGTCGCCTTCGGCCTCGTCGTCCACCGCGGCCCAACGGCTCAGGTGAGCGGCCACGGCGGTCAGGCCCGGGTCGTGCCAGCGCTCGGGTGGCATCTCGCTGCCATCCGGCAGGCGCCAGGTGATGTCCTTCTCGCCATCCGGGCCCGGCTGGCCGGTGAAGAAGCGCGGCCGGCGCAGGCTGGGCAGTTCGCGGCGCAGGGCCAGCAGGCGTTCGGTGAAGGCCAGCTGGCGTTCGCCTTCGGGCGTCCATTGCCAGTCGAACCAGCTGAGCGCGCTGTCCTGGCAGTAGCCGTTGTTGTTGCCCTGCTGGCTGCGCCCGAATTCATCGCCGCCCAGCAGCAGCGGCGTGCCCTGCGACAGCAGCAGCGTGGCCATCAGGTTGCGCCGCATGCGGCCGCGCTGGGCCTGCACCAGCTCGTCGTCGGTGGGCCCTTCGAAGCCGCCGTTCCAGCCGCGGTTGTGGTTCTCGCCGTCGCGGTTGTCCTCGCCGTTGGCCTCGTTGTGCTTGCCGTTGTAGGCGGTCAGGTCGGCCAGCGTGAAGCCGTCGTGCACGGTGACGAGGTTGATGCTGTCGGTGGGCAGGCGGCCGCCGGGCTCGTAGATGTCGGCCGAGCCGCACAGGCGTTGCGCCAGCTGCGTCAAATGCCCTTCGCGCTGGCACCAGAAGCTGCGCACGGTGTCGCGGTAGGCGCCGTTCCATTCGGCCCAGCCCTGCGGGTAGCCGCCCACGCGGTAGCCATTGGGCCCCAGGTCCCAGGGCTCGGCGATGAGCTTGACGGTGGACAGCAGCGGGTCCTGGGCGATGGCGGCGAAGAACGCGGAATGGGCATCGAACTCCACCGCGCCGCGGCCCAGCGCCGAGGCCAGGTCGAAGCGGAAGCCGTCCACGCCCATCTCGGCCACCCAGTAGCGCAGGCTGTCCATGATCAGGCGCAGCACCACCGGGTGGGTGGTGTCCAGGGTGTTGCCGCAGCCGGTGTAGTCGACGTTGTAGCGGCGGTCTTCCGGGCTCAGCCGGTAGTACGCGGCATGGTCGATGCCCTTGAACGACAGCGTGGGGCCGAGGTGGTTGCCCTCGGCGGTGTGG
>CBIHPZ010000196.1:0-6863 GCA_966211865.1 uncultured Aquabacterium sp. | reverse complement strand
TCCGCCGGGGATGCTTCATCAACCACCACCGCGGGCGCGGCCGCGCCAAAGCCCAGCAGCCGCTCGATGCCCGGGCAGTCGTTGACCGTGCGCACGCGCTGGTAGGCCTCTTCGGCCTGCGGGAAGCGCTTGCGCAGCAGGTTCAGCCATTGCTTGAGGCGGCCGGAGCGGTGCCGCGGCGAGACGTGGCCCGCAATCAGCCGCCAGTAGCGCTCCAGAAGAGGTTCCACCACGCCCCAGCCGACCGGCGGCCGCTGCGGCGCGCGAATGGCCCAGGCCAGGCCGGGATCGGTCACCATGCCTCGGCCCAGCATCAGCGCGCTGCAGCCCGATTCGGCGCGGCAGCGCTCGGCATCGGCCACGGTCCAGATCTCGCCATTGGCGACCACCGGCACCTTCACCGCCTCGCGGATGCGGCCGATGTGCCGCCAGTAGGCCGGCGGCTTGTAGCCCTGCAGCTTGGTGCGGCCATGCACCACCAGTTCCTCGGCGCCGCCGGCTTCCAGCGCCTGCGCGCACTCGACCATGCGCGAATCGGTGACGTTGCCCAGCCGCATCTTGGCGGACACCGGCATGCCGGCCGGCACCGCGCGCCGCACCGCGGCCAGGATGTCGTGCAGCAGCTCGGGCTCGTCCAGCAGCACCGCGCCGCCGCGGTGGCGGTTCACGGTCTTGGCCGGGCAGCCGAAGTTCAGGTCGATGCCCGCCGGCCCCAGCGCGGCCAGCACCGCCGCGTTCTCGGCCAGGCAGGCGGGGTCCGAACCCAGCAGCTGCGCGCGCACCGGCACCCCGGCCGGGGTGCGGCCGCCGTTCAGCAGCTCCGGCATCACGCGGGTGAAGACGCGCTCGGGCAGCAGCTGGTCGGTGACGCGGATGAATTCGGAGACGCAGCGGTCGATGCCGCCGGCGCGGGTCAGGATGTCGCGCAGGCTGAAGTCGAGCAGCCCTTCCATGGGGGCGAGTAACAACATGGCGGCGATTGTCGGCGCAAGACAATGGCGCCATGAACGCCGATACCGTGATCGCCCAGACCCGCACCTGGCTGGAGGAGGCCGTGATCGGCCTGAACCTGTGCCCCTTCGCCAAGGCGGTGCACGTGAAGGGCCAGGTCCGCTACGTCGTCAGCGAGGCCACCGACGTGGAAGCGCTGCAGCAGGCGCTGGCCGAGCAGCTGCAGGACCTGGCCGCCGCCGACCCGGCCCAGGTGGACACCACGCTCCTGATCCACCCGAACGTGCTGCAGGATTTCGAGGACTTCAACCAGTTCCTGGGGCTGGCCGAGGAGATGGTGGAAGCGCTGGGCCTGGACGGGGTGCTGCAGGTGGCCAGCTTCCATCCGCAGTTCCAGTTTGCCGGGACTTCCCCCGACGACGTGAGCAACGCCACCAACCGCGCGCCCTACCCCACGCTGCACCTGCTGCGCGAAGAGAGCATCGACCGCGCGGTCGAGGCCTTCCCGGAGGCCGAGACGATCTACGAGGCCAACATCGAGACGCTGGAGCGCCTGGGCCCGGAAGGCTGGGCCACGCTGCAGAAGCGCTGGACGCGCTGAGCGGCCGGAACGCGGGCCGCAGACGGGGCTGGTCGCACCCGGGGCCCCGGCAGGTCCTGCCATGCCGGGGCGCCTTGGAAAGCCGGCTCATCGTGCAGCGCCTCACCCGCAAGGGGACGCGCCTTGCCAGCGCGCAAGCGTGCCGCAGGCCGCCGGCGGCCCTGGGGCCAGATCAGTTCGCGCGGCGGCGGCGCGACGTGCCCGCCAGACCCACCAGGGCCAGGCCCGCCAGCACCAGCGAGCCCGGTTCCGGCACGCTCGTGGCGTGGAAGCCGTTGATGGTCTGCAGCTGGCCGATCGCGTTCATCGTTCCCAGCGTCAGGTCGAAGGCACCGCCCTGCTCCCAGCTGATGGCCTCGAATGCGTAGACGCCGGCGGCCAGCGAGAAGGCCGCGGAAGTCGACAGCGTCGCGGCGGTGTCGCTGTCATAGACGATCACGTTCTCGCCGCCGATGGTGAGCAGCAAGCCGTCGTCATGCCAGCCGCCGAAGGTGTAGGTGCCGGCCGCCAGGTCCAGGAAGCCGGTAACGCGGATGGCGAACCGGTCGGCGGTGGGGTCGGTGAACGGAACGTTGATGTCCGTGAGGTCGATCGTCGAGAGGGTCTGCGTCTTCTTCTCGATGATCGTGAAGCCGTCGGTGCCAGCCAGCGCCGACTTGGCGTTGGCGATGGTGTGGGGGCTGACATCGACCTGCACCCACTCGACCGTGAAGCCCGGGGCCAGGGTCGGTGCCGAAGCGACCGGCACCGGCGCGGCAACGGCGGTCAGCGAAGCACCCAGCAAACCAGCGCTCAGCGCCGTGGCTGCAAGCACTTTGGACAATGTGTTTCCGAACATTTCAACTCCTCCGGCGAAATTTGCCGGGGGCATCGGAAAGCAAGAGGCGTGCACAACGCACGGCTGCCGCGCTAAGTGCTTGATTTCGTTGGAACGCGGCCCGAGCGCAGCGCGATGAACGGCGCGCCGACAGGCGAACTGTCAAGGCGGCCGACGAAAGGTCGTGATGTTTCTGGCCCGCCGCTTGCTTTGGCGTTTAGCGGCGCGCGGCGGGCCATCCGCGCCTAGCGCGTGATGCTGTCGGGCAGCTCGATCTTCACTTCCAGCACGTCCAGGTTCTCCTGCTTTTCCAGGTGGACCTTGATGTCGCCGGGCTTGATCGACACGTACTTCGAAATCACCGCGATCAGCTCCTCCTGCAACTGCGGCAGGTAGTCCGGGCGCGAGCCGCCGCGGCCGGAGCGCTCGTGCGCCAGGATGATCTGCAGCCGCTCCTTGGCGACCGTCGCGGTCTTCTTCTTCTCGCCGAGCAGGAAGGAAAGCAGCGACATCGCTCTCACCTCCCGCCGAACAGGCGCTTGAAGAAGCCGGGCTTCTCGGCGTCGATGAAGCGCATCGGGATGTTCTCGCCGAGGAAGCGGCCCACCACGTCCTTGTAGGCCTCGCTGACGTCGGTGCCCTTCAGGTGCACCGCGGGCAGGCCCTGGTTGGACGCATCCAGCACGCTCTCGCTCTCGGGAATGACGCCGATCAGCGGGATGCGCAGGATTTCTTCCACGTCCTTCAGCGACAGCATCTGCCCGCCCTCGACCCGGCTCGGGTTGTAGCGGGTGATCAGGAGGTGCTCCTTGATCGGCTCCTTGCCTTCAATGGCGCGCTTGGTCTTCGAGGACAGGATGCCGAGGATGCGGTCGGAATCGCGCACCGAGGACACCTCGGGGTTGGTCACCACCAGCGCCTCGTCAGCGAAGTGCATGGCCATCAGCGCGCCGGTCTCGATGCCGGCGGGCGAGTCGCAGACGATGTACTCGAAGTCCATCGCCGCCAGGTCGTTCAGCACCTTCTCGACGCCGTCCTGCGTCAGCGCGTCCTTGTCGCGCGTCTGCGAGGCGGCCAGCACGAACAGGTTCTCGCACTGCTTGTCCTTGATCAGCGCCTGGTTCAGGTTGGCTTCGCCGTGGATGACGTTGATCAGGTCGTAGACCACGCGCCGCTCGCAGCCCATGATCAGGTCCAGGTTGCGCAGGCCGACGTCGAAGTCGATGACGGCGGTCTTGTGGCCGCGCAGCGCGAGGCCGGAGGCGAAGCTGGCGCTGGTCGTCGTCTTGCCGACGCCGCCCTTGCCGGAGGTCACGACGATGATCTTGGCCATCGGGGGTCCTTCTCGAAAATGAAGAAGCGTCAGGCCGAGATCGGCTCGACGCGGATGCGTTCACCGTCCAGGCGCACCACGGCGGCCTTGCCGAGTACTTCGGACGGTAGGGGGTTGTCTGTCGTGCGGTAGATGCCGGCAATGGCGACCAGCTGCGGCTCGAGGCAGGTGCTGAAGATGCGGGCCGAGGTGTCGCCGCGGGCGCCGGCGATGGCGCGGCCGCGCAGCGGTGCGTAGACATGCACGTGGCCGTCGGCGATGACCTCGGCGCCGAAGCTGACGACCGCGGTGACCACCAGGTCGCCGCCCTTGGCGTACACGCGCTGGCCGGAGCGCAGCGGCTTGTCCACCACCATCGTCGGCACGGGGGCGCCGGGCACTTCCTTCAAGACCTCGATTTCCTTCAGCACCTCGATCTCGCGCACCACCTCCTTGACGATCTCGGTGGGTGCGGACGCCTTGGCGGCCGGCGCGGCGTCCAGCGCTTCGGCCAGGCCGGCGGCGCGCGCCGCGGCGGTTTGCGCGGCGCTGCCGCCCTGCACGGCGATGGGCACCAGCCGGTGGCGGCGCAGGCAGGCGATCAGCGCGGGGAAATCGACTGTGCCGTCCTGCTCGCGCAACGGGCTCAGGTCGATCACCAGCGGGTCGTCGTCGAAGAGGCCCGGCGCCTCGGCCACGCGCGCGGCCAGCGCTTCGGCGAACACGGCGATGTCGGTGGTCTGAAGGCGCAGCGCCGTCAGGGTCCAGGCCGTGCTCTTGAGATCGAACGGGGTGGTTGCCGGAATGACGAGGGCCATGGACGGGAGCGGGACTTCGGGCGGGGCGGCCGGCCTGGAGTGCCCTCCAGGCGGCTGCACGCGGTCGCCGCATCGAAGAAATGGGCGCCGCACGGAAGGCCCGGAGTGTATCTGCCGCGGTTTCAGCCCCGACCGCACGCGGTGCGATGATCGCCGCCCACGTGACAACCCTTGCTCCCGGAGACAAGCCTTGAAGCATGTTTCGATCCTGACGGCGGCGCTGCTCGCCGCCGCCGTCCCGGCCACCGTTCTCGCCCAGGCCGCGGCCTCCGCGCCCGCCAACGACGTGGCCGCCAAGTCCGCCAAGGAACCCGGCGCGGTGGTGACCGATTCCGGCCTGGTGTACCGCTCGCTGAAGGACGGCACCGGCGCCGCGCCGAAGGCCACCGACGTCGTGAAGGTGCACTACCGCGGCACCTTCCCCGACGGCAAGGAGTTCGACAGCTCCTACTCGCGCAACGCGCCCACCGAATTCCCGCTCGACCGCGTCATCAAGTGCTGGACCGAAGGCGTGCAGCGCATGAAGGTGGGCGGCAAGGCCAAGCTCACCTGCCCGGCCGCCATCGCCTACGGCGCGCGCGGCACGCCGGGCGGTCCGATCCCGCCGAACGCCACGCTCCTCTTCGAGGTCGAGCTGCTGTCGGTCACCGCCCGCTGAACAACCCGTGCTGGTGCGCGCCGCACAGCCGCGGTGCGCCAGGGGTGAGCCAGGATTGACCTGGATCAGCCCCTGTTGTAGGGAATTCTTGTGACGGGCCTCCGCAAGCCGTTCCGTCCATCAAGCAGCGCTTCCCCGCGTCGATAAGCCCCCCGAGGAGGCGTGCAGCTCAGGCGCCGGTCAAACCCCGTTGGGAGCGAGAGATGGCGTTTTGGACGCATTGGCGGCTTCGGCCGAAGTTCACCCTGGTGGCCGTGCTGGGCCTGGGCATGTCGCTGCTGCCGGCCAGCATGGCCATCAGCGAGCGGTGGAAGGCGCTGGAGACGGCCCATGAGGAAGCCACCGGCGTGGCACCCGCCGGCGCGCTGCTGAAACTGCTGCGCGTGACGCAGCAGCACCGCGGCCTGTCCGCGGCGGCACTGGCCGGCAACGAGGCCGCTGCCGGCAAGCGGCAGGCGGTGCAGCAGGAGGTCGACCAGGCGCTGGCCGCGGCCCAGGCGGCGGTGCTGGCCTTGCACGACCCCGCGCTGGGCCAGCGCAGCGCCGCGCTGCTGGAGCAGTGGCAGCCGCTGTCGCAGGCGGTGGCCACCAAGGCCATCGAAGGACCCGCCAGCTTCAGCCGCCATGGCACGCTGGTGTCGGCGCAGCTGGACCTGCTGCGCGACGTGGCGCAGGCCACCGGCATGGCGCTCGAATCCCAGCCGGCCACCCACCACGCCATCAGCGCCACGCTGACCGACCTGCCGCGCCTCACCGAGGCACTGGGCCAGCTGCGCGCCCGCGGCGCCACCGCGCTGCAGAAGCACGCCGCCACGCCGGAGGACAAGGCCCGCATCGAGGCGCTGGCGGCGATGGCGCGGCTCTTCGACCAGAACGCACGCCACGCCTTCGAGCAGCTGGGGCGGGCCGACGCCCGCATGGCCGCGACGCTGAAGCCGGCGCGCGAGCAGGCGCAGGCGCTGGCCGATGAATCGCTGGCGCTGGTGCAGAAGGCCGTGCTCGCGAGCGACACGCTGGACCATCCCGCGGCCGCGTACTTCGAGCGTCAGACCCAGGCCATCGACGCGCAGTTCGTGCTGGTCGACGCCGCATTCGCCGAAGTGAGGCAGGCGCTGGATGAACGCGCCGCGAATGCGCGCCGTGACCTGCTGCTGCTGGTGGGGTCGATGCTGGTGCTGGGCGCCCTCTCGCTCGGCCTGCTGGCCGGGGTGACGCGCTCGATCATCCAGGGCATCGACGCCGCGCTGTCGGTCGCCCGCACGGTGGCCGCCGGCGACTTGAGCTCGCGCATCGAGGTCGCCCGCCGCGACGAGATCGGCGACCTGCTGGCCGCGCTGAAGACCATGAACGACGGCCTGGTGAGCCTGGTGGGCCAGGTGCGCGACAGCAGCGAGCAGATCGCCACCGGCGCCGGCCAGATCGCCAGCGGCAACGCCGACCTCAGCCAGCGCACCGAGGAACAGGCCTCGAACCTGCAGCAGACCGCGGCCTCGATGGAGCAGCTGAACGCCAGTGTTCGCCATAACGCCGATTCGGCGCGGCAGGCGGCCGGCATGGCGCAGGACGCCAGCGGCGTGGCGCGCCAGGGCGGGCAGGACATGGCTGCGGTGGTGGCCACCATGCAGGAGATCAGCGAATCGAGCCGCCGCATCGGCGACATCATCGGCGTGATCGACGGCATCGCCTTCCAGACCAACATCCTGGCC
>CBIHPZ010000195.1:0-6869 GCA_966211865.1 uncultured Aquabacterium sp. | reverse complement strand
CACGTGAACGACTCGATCTTGTTCTGGAACGGCGTGGCGCTGGACGCTGCGCGTCTTGACTTCACGCCCGCGCGCCCTGAAGACCCGCTTGCGCCGCAGCAGCCGGGGCCCACGGCCACGTCACGCGCGCTGGCCATCGTGCACCTGGCCATGCACGATGCCTACCTGGGGGCGCTGTTTCCGGGCCAGCCCACGCACGGGACTTACGCCGCCGGCGAGCAGCCCGCCGCCGGCGACGTCACCGTCGCCCGCCTGGCCGTCTCGACGGCGGCCTGCATGGCCTTGAGCGTGCTGTTCAGCCGCAACGCCGCGCTCTTCGTGCGGCGGCATGGCGAGTACGCCGCAGCGCTGGGGGCCACCGTGGCGCAGGCCGACGAGGGCCAGCGATGGGGCGCGTTGGTGGCCACGCGAATGCTGCAGTCTCGCGATGGTGACCAGGCCGCCTCGAAGAACGCGGCGCCTTACGCGCCCAGCCCGGAAACCTACCGTCACCGTGCCGACCCGCTGGATTCGAACCAGGGATTTCTGGGGGCGCGCTGGGGAGACCTGGCGCCATTCCTCGTGAATCAGCTCACCGATGGAATGACCATTCCATTCAAGGCGCCGCCCGCGTCCAACTCACAGGAATACGCCGATGACTTCAACGGCGTGAAGCAGCTGGGCCGCCTGCGCGGGTCGACACGGACGCCGGACCAGACGGCCATCGGCGTGTTCTGGGCCTACGACGGCGCACGCGACATCGGCGTTCCGCCGCGGCTGTACAACCAGGCGGTGCGCGCGATGGTGGAGGCCAAGGGCAGCACCGATGAGGCGCTGCACGCCAAGCTGTTCGCCGCCATCAATGCGGGCATGGCCGACGCCGGCATCTTCGCGTGGTGCGAGAAGTACCGCTACAACCTGTGGCGGCCCGTGCTCGGCATCCGCGAGGCGGACGCCGGCTGGGGCCCCACCGGGCAGGGTGACGCGAACACCGGCACCGCCGGCGATCCCGAGTGGATGCCACTGGGCGCGCCGCGCAGCAATACCGCCGCGGTCGAGGGCTACACGCCGCCGTTCCCGGCCTACCCCTCGGGGCACGCCAGCTTCGGCACCGTGGCGCTGCTGCTGGCCCAGTCGCTGCTGCAGGTCGACGACAGCTTCACCTTCTCCTTCGTGTCGGAGGAATTCAACGGCGTGAACCGCGGCGCGCAAGGCGTGCGGCCGGTGCACCGCCGCAAGATGACCGTGCCGCAGGCGGTCGAAGAGAACATCCTCAGCCGTGTCTACCTCGGCGTGCACTGGGAGTTCGATGGCCGCGAGGGCGAACGCATCGGCAGGGCGCTGGCCAAGCTCATCGGCGCGCATCCGCTGTTTGGTTGATCGAGCGCTGGGAGGCACACGGCACAAGGATGGCGGCCGTGCAGGCCGCTCCGCGTTCCAGCGCGCGTGCTGGCCGGGCGGAGCGGCGCCTGCGCCCAGCCGTGTCCCTGCCAAACACATCACGCCAGCCCGCGCTCACGGGCTTGCCCGCGCAGTGGGCAGCCGGCACAGTTCGGCCCATCCACAAGCACGGCCGTTCCCCCGGCCCCTGTCGCGCATGAAGAGGTGTGAATGAAGGGACTTTCCAGCCTGCCGCTCGAGCTTCAGCAGAGGTTGCGTGCCGAACTCAAGCCCGGTGAGACGATCACCTGGGCCGGGCAGCCGGATCCGGAGCGGTACATGAAGTCCGGCTTCAAGCTCTGGTTCTTCTTCATTCCCTGGACCGCCTTCGCCTTGTTCTGGATGGCCGGGGCCTCGGGCTTCCACCTGCCTCGGTTCGACGACGGCTTCAGCTTCTTCCCGCTGTTCGGCCTGCCGTTCCTGCTCATCGGCATCGGCGGGCTCAGTTCACCGCTGTGGCTGCGCCGCAGGGCGCATTCCATCGTGTACGCCATCACCGACCAGCGCGCCATCACCATCGAGGGCGCAAAGTCAATCACCGTGAAGTCGTTTTCTGCCGCCGAGCTGGGCAGCATCGAACGCGTGCAGCACCCGGATGGCTCGGGCGATCTCATCCTGCACCGCGAGCAGTACCGCGACAGCGACGGCGACAAGCGAACGCGGCAGAGCGGCTTCTTCGCCATCAGCGACGTGCGCAGCGTTGAACGGCTCGTGCAGGCGCTGGGTCGCACGGCAGCGGTGGGCGCCAGGCCCTGACTGCCCTGCGGGTGGCGCTTCAGCCGCACCGGTTCACGCGCTATCAAATGCCGAGGTCGCCGATCAGCGCCGCATGCCGCGGGTCGCCACGCAGCGCGTCGAAGCGCGGGTCGACGCGGAGGTAGGGCATCCAGCCGGACCGGGCGGCTCGCGCGTCCTGCAGGCGTGCGAACGCGGCATCGGCGTCGCCGAGCGTGGCGTGGATCACGGCCGCCTCGTACGCATAACGCCTTTGGTCAGCGGCCGCGGCGTCGAATTCGCGCAGTACCTGCCGTGCCGAGCGGCGGTCGCCGGCGGCGGCATAGGCATAGCCCAGTCCGGCCCGCATCACGGCATTGCCCTTGGACAGGGTGCAGGCCTGCTTCAGCGCGTCCACCGCCTCGGTGCCGCGTCCACAGTGCGCGCAGGCCATGCCCCGGAAAAAGGGCGGCCAATGATCGGTCTCGTCCAGGTCGGCGGTGCGCTCGGCCTGCTCGATCGCGGCCTCGGGCTCGCGCGCCAGCCAGTGGTGCCAGGCCATGTGCACGTTGATGATGACGTCCAGCGGCTGCAGTTCCAGCGCGCGCCGGCCGGCGGCCAGCGCTTCATCGAAGCGGCCCTGCGCCACCCACAGGTGCGCGCGCCAGTGGTGGGCGTGGGCATACGTCGGGTCCAGGGTGACGGCGCGCTGGAACTGCTGCTCTGAGCGCTGCCAATCCCAGTCGTAGTGGGCCAAGGCATAGGCCAGTGAGGTGTGCGCCGCCGCGCAGCACGGGTCCAGCGCCAGTGCGCGCTGTGCCGCCTGCCGCGCGCGCGGGAACGCATCGTCCGGCGCCAGCGCGCCCGATTCCCAGGAGCCCAGCGTGTTGTAGACGTCGGCCAGCGCCGCATGGGCCGGCGCGAAATCAGGGGCCAGGGCCACGGCGCGTTCCAGGTGCTTGAGTGCCTTGGTCGATTCGCGCGGGCGCCGCGTCCAGTGGAAGCGGCCGTGCAGGTAGGCGGCGCGGGCCTGTGGGTCCGAGGGCAGATCGCCCGCTGCGCCGGCGGGCGAGGCCTTGGCGGCCACGGTGGCCAGCCGTTGCCGCTGCGCGCGCAGCCAGTCCTCCCAGGCCTCGCCGACGTCGGCCAGGTGCATGCCCGCGAGCAGCTCGGCGTCACTGGCGCGCGGCGTCGCGGCCTGCAACGCGAGCACGGCATCGCAGGCCAGCCGTGCGTGGTCCACGGCCAATGCCTGGCGGCCATGCGCCACGATCACGTCGTCGCCCAGCAGCCGGCGCAGGAAAGCCAGGGCCTGCCGCAGGTTTGCAGCGGCCTGATCCGGCGGGTGGTCCGGCCAGAAGGTGGCCATCAGGCGTTCACGCATGCAGGCGCCGTCCATCGACTCGATCGCCAGCATCGCCAACAGCGCCAGCCGGCGCGGTTGCGCGAGCAGCGCGGCCAACGGCCGGCCGTCGGCGTCGCGCACGTCGACCGCACCCAGCACGTGCAGCTGGATCACGCTCGGATCACGCGGGCTCAGGACCATGCGGACACCGCCTCGCTTCGGGCGGTGCACCCCACCGATTCCAGGAGACCTTCATGCCCCACCTGACCCCCGCCGACCCTGCCCATGGCCGCGTCGATTCTAGGCAGCAGCACCTCGCAGGCTGGACGCCGCGCACCTCGCGCTGGCGGTCGCTGGCGGCCTTCATGGCCGGCACGGCCTTGGCGCTGCTCAACACCGCCGTGTTCTGCGTGGCGCCCGCGCTGGCGCAAGAAGCGGCGGCGCCAACGCTGCCGCATTTGGCGCCCGCCGGCGAGGGCGCGCAGGCGCTGCTGGCGTGGCATGCCGCGGGCCGCGCCGCCATCGTGCGGCAGAAGCCGAACCAGCAGGCGGCGCTGCGCACGCTGGCGGTGCTGGCCGTGGCGCAGCAGCGCGCGGCCGATGCCTTCGCGCGCGGCGGGGCGGCATCGGACGAGGCGTGGCAGGCGCTGTTCGATGCCGTGTCCGCGCCAACGCTGGCGGGGCTGATGCCGGCGGAGGGCGCGACCTTTGCGCGGCTCGCCGATGCCCAGGCCGCGGCGCGCCGCGGCCGCGCCGTGGATGCCGGGATGCAACGCGCGGATGAGATTGGCAGGGCCGCGGCGCAAGAGACGCTGGCCGCTGCCGCGGTCGACCGCTTCGATGCGACCGCCGACGTGCGCCCGCCGGACGACGCCGCCGCGTGGCGCAGCCTGCTGCAGCCGGCCCGGCCGCCGCACCTGCCGCTGCTGGGCCGTGTGGCGCCGTTCTTCCTGCCCGCGGGCGACGCCATCCGCCCCCCGGCCCCACCCGCCGTGGGCAGCCCCGCGTTCAGCCAGGCCCTGGCCGAGGTGAAGTCGCGCGTGGAGCGCGGCGGCCCCGCGGCGCTGGAGCGCGCGAAGCGCTGGGAGATGGTGACCGGCTCGCTGGTGGCCGGCTTCTGGGACGAGACCGCGGCGCGCCTGGCCGCGCAGCACGGCCTGGGCGGCCGCCAAGCCAGCCGCGTGCTGGCGGCCACGCTGGGCGCGACCTGGGACGCCAACATCGCGTGCCACGAGGCCAAGTACGCGTACTGGACGCCCCGGCCTTCCCAGGCCGATCCGGCCATCCGCCCGCTCGTCGCGCTGCCCAACCACCCGTCCTACCCCAGCAACCACGCCTGCGACTCGGGCGCGGCGGCCGAGGTGCTGGCCGCGTACTTTCCATCTTATGCCGGTGAATTGCGATCCATGGCGCGCGAGGCGGGCGAGTCGCGCATCGATGGCGGCATCCACTACCGCTTCGACATCGACGGCGGCCTCGCCATCGGGCGCGCCGCGGCCGCGGCGGCGCTGGCCGCGCTGGGGCCGGCCAGCACGCAGGCGGGGGCGGCGCCGTGAGGGCGGCGGGCGAGCGCCAGGCCGCGGCCTATCCGCTGCGGCGCGATGAGGCGGAACACCGCCGCCTCGCGCTGCAGGCCGAGTTCTGGGCCGCCGATGCCGTGGCGCTGTTCGACAGCGCGGGCATCCGCTCCGGCAGCCGCGTCGCCGACATCGGCTGTGGCACGCCGCACGTGGCGCTGGAGCTGGCACGGCGCGTGGGTCCGCGGGGCCGCGTGTGGGCCCTCGACAGCGACGCGCGGCTGATCGCCGCGATGTCGGCGCAGGCCCTTCCTTCCTGGCTGCAGCCGGTGCACGGCGATGCCTATGCGCTGCCGTGGCCGGACGCCACGCTGGACGCGGTGCACGCGCGCTTCGTCGCCGCGCCCTGCGGCCGGGTGGACGCCCTGCTAACGGAGATGCGACGCGTGCTGCGCCCCGGCGGCGTGCTGTTGCTGCAGGAGCCCGATGCCGATGGCTGGCAAACACCCGGCGGCGCGGCGTGGCTGCGCCTGCGTGAGCTGATCCGCAGCGGCTTCGCACGGCGCGGCGGCGACTTCGACGCCGGCCGCACGCTGCGCGCGCGCCTGCGTGGCGTGCTCGTCGACCTGGCCGAGCGACGGGTGCAGCACACGCTGCCGCCAGCCCATCCCTACGGGCGCTTGGCGCTGGCCTTCTGCGATGCGCTGGAGGGCACGTGGCGGCTCGATGACGCCGGTGCCGCGGATCGCCACGGGCTGCGGGCGCAGGTTGCAGCGGCCTTGGACGAGGCGCAGGCCGGATCGACGACCTTCACGCTGGTGCAGGTGTGGGGGCGGGTGCCTTCAGCGGCCCGCGAAGGCATGGACGCGTCTCCTGGCCGCTAGGGGGCGATTGGCTCAGGCACCGTGCGGGCGGGCCGAGCCGGCCGCCTACTCCCGTCAGGTTCTCGCGGGGCCCCAGAAGCGCTTGTCGAGCTCGAGTTCGCCGGTGCCGGCGTCCGTGATGCCGTTCGCTTCCAGCCGATCGAGAAGGGCCTGGCATTCCGATTCGGGCGCCGTGCGCAGATGGTCGAGTGCGCGGTCCATGTACGTGATCCGCTTCTGCTCGATCGAGGCGCTGAAATTCAAGGGCTTCATGGGCTTGCCGTCCTTGACGGCGCCAATCGGCGGATGGCGCTCGACCCGGCGCGTTTCATGCCGCGACAACAGCGTCTGGCCCTTCGCGTTGACCGGCGCATCGGGCGCCATCGACGGATGCTCGGCCTGCCAGTGCTTGATCGCCGCGCTGGACTGCGCGTGCTTCATGAACGGCTGGGGAATCAGGCTGGCGCCTTCGAAGAGGCGCGCCTGGCGGGTGCCGGCCCGGGGCAGGGCGGGGAATGTCCCGATCTGCAGCGATGCCCCGGGCTGGTTCTGGTCGTGCAGCTTGTCGATCTCTTCCTTGTCGGCTGCCAGCTTGCTCGCGAACGACAGCGAGAAGATCCGGCAGCCCGTGTCCGATTGCTGCGCGCCCAGGGCCAGCATGGCCAGCGTGGCCCGGACCGGCAGCAAGCGGCGCAGCGCCGTGAGCACGGAAGCGTCGTACGTCCGCACCACGTCGGGGTTGTTGGGGTCCAGCGAATCGGCCACCAGCACCGACGTTCGACCGTCTTTCCGGCGGGCCTCCGCCACGACGAAGTGCTCTTCGAACCCGGGCAGGCAGAACAGTGCGCGGCGCTTGGCGCCTTCGTCACTGTCGGCGCGGAACCACGCCTTCAATTGCGCGTGGTCGTCGAGCAGCGTGAGCTGCAGGTCGGGATGGCGGGCGTTCTCGGCCGCCACGAGCGTGGGCATCATCGCGGCGTCGAATGCCTTGTCCATCTTGCCGGGGCTCCA
>CBIHPZ010000194.1:0-6877 GCA_966211865.1 uncultured Aquabacterium sp. | reverse complement strand
ACACCGGAGCGCTCGGCGCTGTCGGCCAGCAGCGCGGCCCGGTGCAGCTCCAGCGACAGCGGGTTCATCACGTCACTCACCATGGTTTCCTTCTCCATTGCTTGGCCGGCGCACGGCGATTTGAAGCGGCCCGGGCACACGCCCGGGCGCGGGTCCTGTGCAGCGGCCGGGCGGCGGGCTTGACATCAGGCGGACTGGTAGCCCGGGTGCCAGCGCAGCCACCAGCGCTCCAGCCCCTTCGCGGCCAGGTCGGCCAGCTTGCCCAGCGCCGCATAGAGGCCGATGCCGACCAGCACCACGTCGGTCTGCAGGAATTCACGCGCATTCATCGTCAGGTAGCCGATGCCGGCCTGGGCCGAGATGGTCTCGGCGACGATCAGCAGCACCCACATCAAGCCCAGCGAGAAGCGCACGCCCACCAGGATGGACGGCAGCGCACCCGGCAGGATGACCTGGCGGTACAGCGACCAGCCCGACAGGCCGTAGCTGCGCGCCATCTCGATCAGGCCCTTGTCCACCGCGCGGATGCCGTGGAAGGTGTTGAGGTAGACCGGAAAGAAGACGCCCAGCGCCACGAGGAACAGCTTGGCCGACTCGTCGATGCCGAACCACAGGATGACCAGCGGGATCAGCGCCAGCGCGGGGATGTTGCGCACCATCTGCAGCGTGGTGTCCAGCAGCGTCTCGGCGCCGCGGAAGCTGCCGGTGAAGAGGCCCAGCAACAGGCCCAGGCCGCCGCCGATGGCAAAGCCCAACGCGGCGCGCTGCGTGCTGATGGCGACGTGGGTCGCCATCTCGCCCGAGGCGGCCAGCTGCCAGAAGGCCTTCACCACCGCCCAGGGCTCGGGCAGCACGCGCGGCGACAGCCAGCCGGCGCGCGAAGCCAGTTCCCAGGCCAGCACGATCAACACCGGCAGCGCCCACGGGGCGGCGCGCCGGGACAGGGCTTGAAGGGTCATGGCTCGGCTCCGTCAGCTGGCCGCTGTCTTCGGGATATAGGTGTTGGCGACGATCTCGCCGAACGGGCCGGACAAGGCCGGCTGCGCCAGCTTCTCGCGCAAGCCCAGCGGCAGCAGCGGGAACACCAGTTCGGCGAAGCGGTAGGCCTCTTCCAGGTGCGGGTAGCCGGAGAGCACGAAGTACTCCAGGCCCAGGTCCGCGTATTCCTTGATGCGATCGGCCACCTGCTGCGGGTTGCCGACCAGCGCGGTGCCGGCGCCGCCGCGCACCAGGCCCACGCCGGCCCACAGGTTGGGCGCCACCTCCAGGCCCTTGCGGATGTCCTTGGGGTCGTACTGGCCGTTGTGCAGCGCGGCCATGCGGCGCTGGCCGACGGAATCCATCTGCGCGAACTTCTTCTGCGCCGCGGCCACGGTGGCCGGCTCCAGGTGCTGCACCAGTTCGGCGGCGGCGTCCCAGGCGGCCTCCTCGGTCTCGCGCACGATCACGTGCAGGCGGATGCCGTAGGTCAGCGTGCGGCCATGGCGCGCGGCGCGTTCGCGGATGTCGGCCACCTTCTGCGCCACCGCGGCGGGCGGCTCGCCCCAGGTCAGGTAGGTGTCCAGCTGCGCGGCGGCCAGCTCGTGCGCCTCGGGCGAGGAGCCGCCGAAGAACAGCGGCGGGTACGGTGACTGCACCGGGGGGTACAGCAGCTTGGCGCCGTGCACGCGCAGGTGCTTGCCAGCCAGGTCCAGCGTCTCGCCGGCGTGGCTGCGGGCCAGCACCTCGCGCCAGATGTGCAGGAACTCGCTCGAAAGCTCGTAGCGCTCGGCATGGTCGAGGAACAGGCCGTCGCCGGCCAGCTCGTCCGGGTCGCCGCCGGTGACCAGGTTCACCAGCAGCCGGCCGCCGGACAGGCGGTCGAAGGTGGCGGCGATGCGCGCCTGCTGCACCGGCAGCGTCAGGCCCGGACGCAGCGCGACGAGGAACTTGAGGCGCTTCGTCGCGTCGATCAGGCTGGCGGCCACGGTCCACGGGTCTTCGCAGGAACGGCCGGTGGGGATCAGCACGCCTTCATAACCCAGGGTGTCAGCGGCCACCGCCACCTGCTTGAAGTAGTTGAAGTCGGCCTGGCGACCGCCGCGGGTGGTGCCCAGGTAGCGGCTGTCGCCATGGGTGGGGATGAACCAGAGGACTTTGAGGCTCATGACGAATCTCCTGCTGTGCGTGGATTCAGCGCCTGGCCTGGGCCAGGCGTGAGGTCGAGGGCTGCCACACCGCGTCGGCGACGCGGATGGGTTTGGGGATCAACGCCAGCTGCGCGAAGGCATCGGCCACCTGCTGCTGCGCCGCCACCAGCTCCGGCGTCAGCGGGCCGACGGGCGAGGGCTGCCGGCGTTCCAGCACCCGGTGCACGGTGGCCAGGCCGAGGCCGGCGAATTCGGCGAAGCGCTGCGCGGCTTCCTTGCGGTGCGACTGCACGTAGGCATCGGTCTCGGTCAGCGCGGCGAAGAGCTTCCTCACCACGTCCTCGCGCGCGGCGAAGGCGCGAGACGCCAGGTAGAAGCTGTTGTTGCCGGTGAGCCCGCGGCTGGTGGCCAGCACGCGCACGTTGCCGTCCACCTCGGCCGCGGCGTAGTACGGGTCCCAGATGGCCCAGGCATCGACCGCGCCTTTCTCGAAGGCGGCGCGTGCATCGGCCGGCGGCAGGTAGACGGGCGTGATGTCCGACCACTGCAGCCCGCCCTTCTTCACCGCCTGCACCAGCAGGAAGTGGGCACTGGAGCCCTTCTGCGCCGCCACGCGCTTGCCCTTCAGGTCGGCCAGCGTCTTCAGCGGGCTGCCGGGCTTGACCAGCACGGCCGAACTGTCGGGCTTGGGCGGCTCGGCACCGATGTAGACGATGTCCTTGCCCGCGGCCTGGGCGAAGACCGGCGGCGAATCGCCCACCGCGCCCACGTCCACGCTGCCGACGGCCAGCGCTTCCAGCAACTGCGGGCCGGCGGGAAATTCCACCCACTTCACCGCCGTGCCGGGCAGGTGCTTGTCGAGCAGGCCCAGGCTCTTCAGCAGCGCCAGGTTGATGGAGCCCTTCTGGAAGCCGATGCGCAGCTCGGGCAGGGCCTGCGCCTGCACGCCGAAGTGAGCGGCCAGGGTGGCTGCGCCCAGCAGCAGGGTGTGGCGGCGGTTCAGGTGAAGGCGGTGCGTCATCGCGGCCTCACTTCGTGGCCTGCGCGGTGGTCGCCGCGCCGGGCAAGGCATCCGCGATGCGGACGGGCTTGGGAATCAGCTTCAGCTCATGAAAGGCATCGGCGATCTTCTGCTGCTCGGCGCCCACGGCCGCGGTGACCGGTGCCACGCCGAACTGGTAGCGCTTCAGGCTCAGTTCGACGACGTCGGTCTCCAGCCCCTGCAGCGGCGCGATCAGCGCAGCGGCCTGGCTGAGGTTGGCCTTCAGCCACCTGGCCCGCTCCACGCTGTCGTCGAACAGCGCCTGCACCACCTGCGGCTTCTTCGCCGCGTAGTTGCGCTCGGCCAGGTAATAGGCGTAGTTGTTCACCAGGCCGCGGCCGTCGGCCAGGATGCGCGCCTGGCTCTGCTTCTGCACCGCGGCCAGGAACGGGTCCCAGATGACCCAGGCGTCGACCGCGCCCTTCTCGAAGGCGGCACGCGCATCGGCCGGCGGCAGGAACACGGGCGTGATGTCGGCGTACTTCAGGCCCGCCTTCTCCAGCGCCTTCAGCAGCAGGTAGTGCACGTTGCTGCCCTTGTTGAGCACCACCTTCCTGCCCTTGAGTTCCGCCACGCTCTTGATCGGCGAGTCCTTGGGCACGACGATGGCCTCGGCCTCCGGCGCCGCGGGGTCGTTGCCGATGTAGACGAAGTTGGCGCCGGCGGCCTGGGCAAAGATCGGCGGCGCCTCGCCGACGAAGCCCACGTCCACCGCGCCGACGTTCAGGCCTTCCAGCAGCTGCGGGCCGGCCGGGAATTCCACCCATTTCACGCTGACACCCTGGGCCGCGAGGCGCTTCTCCAGCGTGCCTTGCGCCTTCTGCAGCGCCAGCAGGCTGGCGGACTTCTGGTAGCCGATGCGCAGCAGCTCACTGCTGCCCTGCGCGGTGGCGATGGACGTGGCGGCCAGCAGCACGGCGGCGCTGAGCCAGGATTTCACGGAGGCGCGCATGAATGGAGTTCCTTGGGGCTGGAAAAGACCCCGCGCAGCGCCAGGCCGCGCGGGGCGAACGTCCGCCGGGCCCATGGCCGCGAAAGACGAGGAGACAAGCGGTGGAGGGAAGCTGGCGTGGGCCGGCTTCAAGAGGTCGACGTCAAGAGGCTGCCGTCCACAGCGCCAGCGGTTCGCGCCGATGCGACTGAGGCGCCGGCGGCAGCCCCGCCAACAACCCGTTGAGCGCGCGTTCCAGGCGCTGGTCCAGCTCCGGCGCGGCCTGGTACTGGCCGCTCGCATCGCGCGGCAGCAGGCTGTCCAAACCGTAGACGGCATCGCCGATGTGGCGGGCGCCCAAGGCGCCGAGCACCGGCTTCAGCGCGTAATCCAGCGCCAGCAGGTGGCCGGGCGAGCCGCCGGTGGCGATGGGCAGCACGCGGGTGTCGCGCAGCGCATCGGGCGGCAGGAGGTCGAGGAAGATCTTCAGCAAGCCGCTGTAGGCCGCCTTGTAGATCGGCGTGGCCACCAGCAACAGGTCTGCTGCCAGCACCTGTTCGATGGCGGCCACCAGCGCGGGGTGGCGCGCGTCGGCGGTGACCAGCGCTTCGGCCGGCAGGTCGCGCAGCACGACGTCGTGCGAGGACTGGGCATGCCGCCGCACGCGGGCCGCGGCGCGCTGCAGCAGCCAGCCGGAACGCGAAGGCGCTGCGGGGCTGCCGGAAAGGGTGACGAGGTGCATGGTGGGCGCATCGGAAGGTTCGATGACGCTCACGATAGGCAGCCGCGGCCCGCGGCGGAACGAAGCAAAGCGCGGCTGCTTATGCACCCGGCCCGTGTATCGATATGCGCTGTCCGCGCTTGGCACGGCCGCGGCGATGGCCGCGCCTTTTGGCCGTCAGAAGATGGACCGCCCCGTGATCGTCGTGAAGGCCTCCAGCGCCAGCGAGCCCGCCAGCGAGTTGCCCGAAGGCTCCAGCCCGGGCGACCAGACGCACACGCCGCACTCGCCCGGCACCAGCGCCAGGATGCCGCCGCCCACGCCGCTCTTGGCCGGCAGGCCGACGCGGAAGGCGAAGTCGCCCGCCGCGTCGTACGTGCCGCAGGTCAGCATCAGCGCGTTCAGGCGCTTGGCGGCGCTGGCGGTGAGCAGCCGTTCGCCGGTGGACGGCAGCACGCCGTGGTTGGCCAGGAACAGCACCGCGCGCGCCAGGTCCACGCAGTTCATCTCGATGGCGCAGTGGCGGCAGTAGGCGTCCAGCACCTGGCCCACCGGGTTCTTCAGGTTGCCGAAGCTCTTCATGAAGTAGGCCATCGCCGCATTGCGGTGCGCGGTGTCGCGTTCGGACCGGGCGACGCGGCGGTCGTACTGGATGTCGTTGCTGCCGGCCAGCTTGCGCAGGAATTCGACCGCGGCGGTCTCGGGCACGGCGTAGCGGGTGCACAGGATGTCGGTGACCACCAGGGCGCCGGCGTTGATGAAGGGGTTGCGCGGCTTGCCGGCTTCGTGCTCCAGCTGCACCAGCGAGTTGAAGGGGTTGCCCGAGGGCTCGCGGCCCAGGCGGTCCCACAGCGCGTCGCCCTCGGTCTTCAGCGCCATCACCAGCGTGAAGAGCTTGCTGATGCTCTGGATCGAGAAGGGCATGTGCGCGTCGCCCACCGTGTGCACCGTGCCGTCGATGCAGACCACCGCCATGCCGAAATGCTGCGGCGAAACCTGGGCCAGCTCGGGGATGTAGCTCGCGACCCGGCCCTGGCCGATGACCGGCTTCAGCTCTTCGTGGATCTGTTCGAGGACGGCCTGGTAATTCAAGGGGCGGCTCCGGCTGCAGCAAAAAAGGCGCTGAAGTGTGCCTTCGATCCCGCTCGGCGGGCGCGGATTGCTGCACGGCGCCGTCGTCCCCGCCGACAATCACGGGCTTCCCCCGCGCCCGCTTCCGATGACCGAACTGATCGTGATCCGCCACGGCGAGACCGACTGGAACCGCCAGCACCGCTTCCAGGGCCAGATCGACGTGCCGCTGAACGCGACCGGCCTGCACCAGGCCGAACTGCTGGCCAGGCGGCTGGCCGGTGAACCGGCGGACGTGCTGGTGGTCAGCGACCTGCAGCGGGCCCAGGCCACCGCCGCGCCGCTGGCGCGCCACTGGGGCCTGAAGGTGCACACCGAGCCGCTGTGGCGCGAGCAGTGCTTCGGCGTGCTGGAAGGCCTGGACGTGCCGACCATCCGCAGCCAGCACACCGACCTGTGGAACCGCTGGGTGCGGCACGAGGCGGACTATGCGCTGCCGGGTGCCGAGAGCAACCGCGTGTTCTTCGACCGCGTGCGGCGCGCGCTGGCATCCACGCTGGCCTTGTTCGGCGGGCGGCGCGTGGCGGTCGTCACGCATGGCGGCGTGCTGGACATGCTGTGGCGCAACGCGCACGGCCTGCCGCTGGACGGCGCACGCGACTGCGCGATTCCGAACACCGGCATCAACCGCCTGCGCTGGGCCGAAGACAAGCTGCAGGTGCTGCACTGGGCCGACGCCGAGCACCTGGCGGGCCTGCCGGAGCAGCCGAGCACGGTGCCGGCCTCGGCCTGATCCGGCGGGACGCGGTGGGCTGAAGCGACCGACAGATCCGTGCGCGGGGTCCTGCAGCCGGGTTCATCAGGCTGATCCGCCAGTTGTGCGCCAGTTGTGCGCCAGTTGATCCGCCGCCTCGATGCGTCCGCCCGATCGTCGGCGCCGCTCGCCTGACCGCGTCAGCTTGACGCGGCCGCCACCGTTGCCG
>CBIHPZ010000193.1:0-6894 GCA_966211865.1 uncultured Aquabacterium sp. | reverse complement strand
AGGCGAAGCCATCAGCGCCTTCGCCCTGTCCGAACCCGACGCCGGCTCGGACGTCGCCGCGATGCAATGCAGCGCACGGCAGGAAGGCGACCATTACGTCATCGATGGCGAGAAGACCTGGATCTCCAACGGCGGCATCGCGGACCTCTACGTTCTGTTCGCCCGCACCGGCGAAGCCCCCGGCGCCCGCGGCATCAGCGCCTTCATCGTCGAAGCCGGCACAGCGGGTTTCGAGATCGCCGAGCGCATCGACCTCATCGCGCCGCATCCGCTCGCCAAGCTGCGATTCAGCAACTGCCGCATCCCCGCCACCAACCGCATCGGCGCCCCCGGCGAGGGCTTCAAGATCGCCATGCGCACGCTGGACGTGTTCCGCACCTCCGTCGCCGCCGCCGCATTGGGCTTCGCCCGCCACGCGCTGCACGAAGGATTGCAGCGCGCCACCACGCGCCGCATGTTCAACCAGACGCTGGCCGACTTCCAGCTCACGCAAGCCAAGCTGGCGCAGATGGCGTTGACGATCGACTCGGCCGCCCTGCTCACCTACCGCGCCGCCTGGGCCCGCGACCAGGGACGCAACGTCACCAAGGAAGCCGCCATGGCCAAGCTGGCCGCCACCGAAGGTGCCCAACAGGTGATTGACGCGGCCCTGCAGTTGTTCGGCGGCCAGGGCGTGGTCAGCGGCCAGCCGGTGGAAAGCCTCTACCGCGAGATCCGCGCGCTGCGCATCTACGAAGGCGCCAGCGAGGTGCAGCAGTTGATCATCGCCCGCGAGCTGCTCAAGGAGCTGTCGGCATGAAGCGCCCGCCATCCGCCTCCCCATGGCTCCGCCATTGACCGCCCAGCACGGAGGTTCCCCATGACCAGTGCCCACCGCGACACCTTCGCCCGCGACCACCTGCCGCCCCCCGCGCAGCAGCCCGAGTTCCTCTTCGAGCTGCCCGAACTGCAGCTGCCCCAGCAGCTGAACTGCGCCACCGAGTTGCTGGACCGCCGCGTGGCAGCGGGCGAAGGCGACCGGCTCTGCATCCAATCGCCCGACGGCACCCGCTGGACCTACGCCGACCTGCTGGACCGCGCCAACCGCATCGCCAACGTGCTGGTGCGCGACATGGGCCTGGTGCCCGGCAACCGCGTGCTGCTGCGCGCGCCCAACTCGCCGATGATGGCCGCGGCCTGGTTCGGTGTCATCAAGGCCGGCGGCATTGCGGTGGCCACCATGCCGCTGCTGCGTGCGAAGGAGCTGGCGCAGATCGTCACCAAGGCCGAAGTGACGCACGCGCTGTGCGACGAACGCCTGGCCGATGAACTGGCCGCGGCGCTGCCGCAGTGCCCGACGCTGAAGCACATCCGCCACTTCCACGGCACGTCGGCCGATGGTCTCGAGGCCGCGATGGCCAGGCACAGCCCGGCTTTCGACGACGTGCGCACCGCCGCCGACGACACCTGCGTCATCGCCTTCACCTCCGGCACCACCGGCGTGCCGAAGGGCACGATGCATTTCCACCGCGACGTCATCGCCGCCTGCCGCTGCTGGCCCGTGCACGTGCTGAAGGCCCACGCCGACGACGTGTTCATCGGCAGCCCGCCGCTGGCCTTCACCTTCGGCCTGGGCGGCCTGCTGCTGTTCCCGATGTCGATCGGCGCATCCACCGTGCTGGTGGAAAAGCCCACGCCGGCAGCGCTGCTGGAGGCCATCGCGCAGTTCAAGGCCACGGTGCTCTTCACCGCGCCCACCAGCTACCGCGCGCTGGCGGCTGATGCCGGCGCGCGCCGCATCTCCGCGCCGCTGGGCGGGACCTTGCGCAAGAGCGTCTCCGCCGGCGAAGCACTGCCGGCCGCCACCCGCGCGCTGTGGAAGCAGCACACCGGCATCGAGATGATCGACGGCATCGGTGCCACCGAGATGCTGCACATCTTCATCTCGCACGATGAATCCGAAGCCCGCCCCGGTGCCACCGGCAAGGTGGTGCCCGGCTACCGCGCCTGCATCCTCGACGACGACGGCCGCCCGTTGCCCCCCGGGCAGATCGGCCGCCTGGCGGTGAAGGGCCCCACCGGCTGCCGCTACCTCGCGGACGATCGCCAAACACGTTATGTGCAGGGAGGCTGGAATCTCACCGGCGACGCCTACCGCCAGGACGAGGACGGCTGGTTCCACTACTGCAGCCGCACCGACGACATGATCATCTCCGCCGGCTACAACATCGGCGCGCCCGAGGTGGAAGAGGCGCTGATGCAGCACCCCGCGGTGGCCGAATGCGCCGTGGTCGGCGTGCCGGACGAGGAGCGCGGCCAGATCGTCAAGGCCTTCGTGGTGCTGCGGCCCGGCCATGAAGCCGGCGACGCGCTGGTGCGCACGCTGCAGGACTTCGTCAAGCAGGTCATCGCGCCCTACAAGTACCCGCGCGCCATCCAGTTCGCCGCCGCGCTGCCACGCACCGAGACCGGCAAGCTGCAGCGCTTCAAGCTCAAGAACGACGACACCCCTGGAGGCACCCGATGAAGACCCTGCAACCCCCCAGCTGGCCGCGCCCCAAAGGCTATGCCAATGGCGTGATGGCCGAGGGCCGCCAGGTCTTCGTGGCCGGCATGATCGGCTGGGACGCCGAAGGCCGCTTCCCCAGCGACCGCCTGGCCGACCAGGCACGCCAGGCGCTGGCCAACGTCATCGAGGTGCTGAAGGAGGCCGGCGCCACCGGCCAGCACATCACCCGCATGACCTGGTACGTGACCGACAAGCGCGAGTACCTGGACCAGGGCCGCGAGATCGGCGCCGCCTTCCGCGAGCTGATCGGCAGCTATTCCATCGCGATGACGGCGGTCGAGGTCAAGGCGCTGATCGAGGACCGGGCCAAGGTCGAGATCGAGGTGACGGCCGTCGTCCCGAAGGACTGAAGCCGAGCACATTGAACGCCGCTGAGCCGGCGTAACCCCGCCGCGGCTGCCGCGCCGTGCAAGACAGGTCCCCACTGCCCTGCACCGCGGAGAAGCCATGCGCCCGACTTTCGTTCGTCCCGTCCTCGCCGCCATCGCGCTCGCGACCCATGCCGCGCTCGCCGCGCCCGTCACGCCGCCCGAACACCACAGCACGCTGGACGACCAGCAGTCCATCGCCGTCACCATCTACAACGAGCAGCTGGCGCTGATCAAGGACCAGCGCCGCGTCACCCTCGACGCCGGCACCAGCCGCCTGGCGCTGCGCGACGTCAGCGCCCAGATGCAGCCGCAGACCGCGCTGCTGCGCAGCCTCGAGGCCGCCGATGCCTTCCGGGTGCTGGAGCAGAACTTCGACTTCGACCTGCTGAGCCCGGCCAAGCTGCTGGAGAAGTCGGTGGGCCGCCGCGTGCGCATCGTGAAGACCCACCCGACGACCGGTGCGGAGACCACCGAGGCGGCGCAGGTGCTGAGCGCGAACGATGCCGGCGTGGTGCTGCAGATCGGTGACCGCATCGAGACCGGCGTGCCGGGCCGCATCGTGTTCGACAGCGTGCCGCCTCATTTGCGTGACAGGCCGACGCTGGTGACCGAGCTGCACACCCCGCAGGCCGGACCGCGCGCGGTGGAGCTCTCGTACCTCTCCGGCGGCTTGTCCTGGCAGGCCGACTACGTGGCCGAGCTCAGCGCCGACAACCGCGCGCTGGACTTGAACGGCTGGGTCACGCTCACCAACCGCAGCGGCACCGCTTACCCGAATGCCCGCCTGCAGCTGGTGGCCGGCGACGTCAACCGGGTGCGCCGGGAGATGGGCCAGGCGAGGATGAAACTCAGTGGCACGGTCCAGGACCTGAAGGAGGAGGCCGGCCGGATCACCCAGCAGGCCCTCTTCGAATACCACCTGTACACGTTGGAACGCCCCACGACGCTCGCCGACAACCAGACCAAGCAGGTGGCGCTGCTGCGCGCCGCGGGCACGCCGGTGGTGAAGGAACTGGTGCTGGCCGGCGAGCCGCACTACTACGGCAGCAGCGCGGGCGAGATCGGCCGCAAGCTGAAGGCCGGCGTGTTCATCGAGTTCGACAACCGCGAGACCGCGGGCTTGGGCATGCCCCTGCCGCAGGGCGTGGTGCGGGTCTACCAGCGCGATGCCGAAGGCCGCGCGCAGTTCATCGGCGAAGACCGCATCGACCACACGCCGAAGAACGAGAAGGTGCGCCTGCGGCTGGGCAACGCCTTCGACGTCACGGCCGACAAGAAGCAGACCGACTTCAAGGTGCGCGAGCAGCCGGGCCGGTCCAACGCCTTCGAAAGTGCCTATGAGATCGTGCTGCGCAACGCCAAGGCGGAACCGGTCACCGTGACCGTGCGCGAACCCGTGCCGGGCGACTGGACCATGCTGCAGGAGTCGCAGCGCCACGCCAAGGTGGCGGCCGGCACGGCGCAGTGGCGCGTCACGGTGCCGGCTGGCGGCAGCAGCACGCTCAGCTACCGGGTGCTGACCCGGTATTGAGGCGGTTCCAGCGACAGCGCGCGGCCGGCAGCGCGCGCCAGCCGTTGACGCTCCTCCAACAGCTTATTGAAGCGTCCGCAACGGCCAAGTCAGCCGAACAGCCCCGGTGCCGTCTCCGCACCGACTTCCGCCTCGCTGTAGAAGCACGACGGGCACACCGCGCGGTAGCGCTCGTTGCCGCCGATGACCACCTGCTCGCCATGCTGCACGCGGCGCCCGTCGGCGTCGATGCGGATGTTCATCGTCGCCTTGCGCGCGCAGGCGCAGATCGAGCGCATTTCCTCGATGTCGTCGGCCAGCGTCAGCAGCGCGGCCGAGCCGGGAAAGGCCTCACCCCGGAAGTCGCTGCGCAGGCCATAGCAGAGCACCGGCATGTCTTCCACGTGGGCCATGCGGTGCAGCTGGCGCACCTGCAGCGGCGTCAGGAACTGCGCCTCGTCGATCAGTGCGCAGGCGATGCCCGGGCCCAGGTGGGCGCGCGTGAACTCGGTGTCGGGCCCGAAGGTGCCGGCCGGCCGGGCCAGGCCCAGGCGCGAGGCGATCACGCCGCTGCCGGCGCGGTCGTCGTGGGCCGCGGTGAACAGCCGCACCCGCATGCCACGTTCTTCGTAGTTGTGCGCGGCCTGCAGCAGCGCCGTGGACTTGCCGGCATTCATCGCCGCGTAGCGGAAGTAGAGCTTGCTCATCGCATCGCAGGAGGGCAGCGACGTGGGGCCCGGCAGTGTACGGGGCGTGCCGGGCGGCCCATGCGCGCGCCACGGGCGTCCCAGGGCCCGCGCTGACCGCCCCCATGACAACCCTGTGGACTCTTCTTGAACAACTGCCCAGTCATCCACAGGCGAAACGTCCAGGCGCGAGTTGTTGTCTGCCAGCCGCGAACTTCCGGCGCGCCGTCCCACAGGGTTCGGCGCGCGCTAACTGCTTGCCCTGCAATGGGAAACCGCGGTTCTCCACAGGCCGGCCGGTCCCCTACTAGAACTACCACCTTGAAATAGGAAGACTGGATAGGGATAACAACCGCACTTCCAGCCTGGCGGCCCCGCCCCCCGTGTCGCATCGCTGCTAGCCGATCTCGGGTTTACCCGGATCACCCATGCATTTGATGCATGGGCTTGTCCGCTATCAGCATTGGCAGGCCCAGTTGCATCTCCGTACAGTCCGCCCCCCATGGCTGGGACGATGCGTCTTGAAACTCATGGCGTCCCGTGCGCTCTGCACGGGAAGCAAATGGTTTCATTGGCACGAAAAGTGGTAGCTTGGGGTATGCACATCACCCTCCGCCACCTGACTGCCTTGCTCGCCCTGGCCGGCGTCACCTCGGCCGCACCGGCTGGACCGGTGCTGGATCGCATCAAGGCGAAGGGCGGAATCACGCTCGCGCACCGCGAATCGTCGTCACCTTTTTCATACCTCGATGCGGACAAGAAGCCCGTGGGCTACGCGCTGGAGCTGTGCCAGCGCCTGGCCGAGGCGGTGAAGAAGAAGCTGGGCATGAGCGCGCTGCGCATCGACTACCTGATGGTGACGCCCTCGAACCGCATCGCCGCCATCGCCGAAGGCAAGGCCGACCTGGAATGCGGCTCGACCACCAACAACGCGGAGCGGCGGCAGCAGGTGGCGTTCACCGTGCCGCACTACATCACCGGCGCGCGCTACGCGGTGCGGGCCGACAGCCCGATCAGCGTGCTGGCGCAGTTCGAGGGCAAGAAGCTGGTGTCGACCAAGGGCACCACGCCGCTGAAGGCCATCGACCAGACCAACCGCGACCAGCTGCTGCGCATCAACATCCTCGAAGCGCCCGACCATGCACGTGCGATGCAGATGGTGGAGTCCGGCGAGGCCGACGGCTTCGCGATGGACGACGTGCTGCTGTACGCGCTGATCGCCGGCCGGCCCGACCCGTCGAAGTTCAAGGTGGTGGGCAAGTTCCTCACCATCGAGCCGCTCGCCATCATGCTGAGCAAGGACGACCCCGAGTTCAAGCACGTCATCGACGACGAAATGAAGCGCCTGATCAATTCACGCGAGGCCTACAAGGTCTACGAACGCTGGTTCATGCAGCCGATCCCGCCGAAGAACACGTCGTTGAACCTGCCGATGAACTACCTGCTGAAGGACTTCTGGAAGTACCCCACCGACCTGGTTCCGAATTGAATCCCCCCGCGCCGGAGCGCGGGCTTTTCCCGACACCCCGGCGGCGCAAGAATCCGTTGTTTTTCCTGTCATTGACACCCTCCTTGGAGATTTCATGAAGAAGTCCTTGCTTGCCGTGGCTGCATTCGCTGCCTTCGCCGCCGTGGGCACCGCCCAGGCCCAGACCGTCGACACGCTGAAGAAGATCAAGGACAGCGGCTCGATCACGCTGGGCGTGCGTGAATCGTCCGGCGCCCTGGCCTACACGCTGGGCGACGGCAAGTACGTCGGCTTCCACACCGAGATGGCGC
>CBIHPZ010000192.1:0-6899 GCA_966211865.1 uncultured Aquabacterium sp. | reverse complement strand
CCCGCGCTGGGCACGTTCAGCTCGGCCTGGTCGGCCGCGGGGGGCGTCTTGCCGCTGGGGTCGACCAGCGTCCAGCGTGCGCGCAGGTGCACCGCGCGGCGGTCGGGCGTGGCCTCCAGCGCCTGCAGTTCCAAGCGCAGCTGCCGCGTCACGCTGACGCCGGGCGGCACCGGGCCGGCCCAGACGCGGTCGGCGCCCAGCAGCGAGGCCAGGTCCTGGCGCAGCACGCGGGGCACGGCTTCCTGCAGCGGCTCGGCCCAGCGGTGGCCGGGCAGCGGGCGCAGGCCGGCCTCGCCCTGCGGCATCAGCAGCGCGTCGCGGTCCAGGTACTCCGGCACGCGCGGCGTGCCGACGATCTGCCACACCCAGCCCGAGGGCACGTTGATGGGCCCGACGTTCACCGGCGAGGCGATGGGCAGCCGGTACAGCGTGGGCGCGGGCTGCGGCGTGCGGGTGACGCAGCCCCCCAGCATCAAGGGCGGCAGCAGGGCGAGCAGAGCTGCCACCAGGGGGGCCACCATCGAGCTCCGTCGCGGGGCGGACGGCGGGCCGAGCCGCGAGGCGAAGGCATCGGCGACGCCGGCCAGGCGGCGGCTGCGGCAGGGCGGGGTGGTCTTCATCGTCATGGACGGCGCGTCACTAACGGGTTATTGGGATGACACGGCCGGTGCCGCGGCGTTGGCCGGCGCCGGCGTCTGCGCGCTGGCCACCGGCTCCGGCTCCGGCTCGCGCTCTCGCCGGCGGCCACGCAGCAGCGCCTCGGGGTGGCGTTCCAGCATGTCGGCCAGCTCACGCACCGCGCGCGCGGCGCGCGACAGGTCCTGCAGCGTGCGGTCGGCGTCGTGCAGCAGGCCGCTGTCTTCGGCGGTGTGCTGGCGCAGTGCGGCGGCGGTGGCGGCCAGCTCGGTGGCGGCGCGCTGCACGTCGCGCACCATCGGGGCGTCGGGCGCCAGCAGCTGGCCGGCGCGGTCGGCGGTGCTGCCGATGCGCTCGGCGGCACCGCCCACCTTGTCGACCGCGCCGCCGGCCTTGTCCAGCACGCCGCCCACGCGGTCCAGCGCGCGCCGGGTGTCGGCCAGCGTCGCGGTGGCGGCGGTGGCCAGCGGGTCGACGTGGTGGTTCAGGCGCTGGCTCAGCTGCTGCACCTGCTCGGTGATCTGCACCACGTTGTCCAGCGTCTGCTTCAGCTGCGGACCGGCCAGCACCGAGCGCGCCGATTCGGCGATGGCCGACACGTCGTCCAGCAGCTTGCGCAGGTCCAGGCCTTCCAGCTGGCCGCGCAGGGCCTGGATGGCGGTGGGCGTGGTGGGGATCTCGATGGCGCTGCGGTAGGTGCCGCCGCGCAGCTGGCCGGGCTTCTCCGGCCGCAGGTCCAGGTCGACGTAGAGCTGGCCGGTGAGCAGGCTCTGCAGGGACAGCTGCGCCCGCAGGCCGCGCTTGACCAGCGCCTGCAGGGTCTCGCCGCGCTCGGCCTCGTCGTCGCTGCGGCGGTCGCCCATGCCGCGGATGATGTGCGGCTCCAGCTCGGCCAGCACGGGGATGGAGAAGCGGTCGGACGCCTTGTCGTAGACCAGGCCGATGGACGACACGTTGCCCAGGCGCACGCCGCGGAAGACCACCGGCGCGCCGACCTGCAGGCCGTAGATGGAGCCGCTGAAATGCATCACCGCGTATTCCTTGCGGGTGAAGAAGCGGCCGCCGCCGGCGGCGATCACGGCGGTGATCAGCAGCGCCAGGCCGCCGACGACGAAGGCGCCGATCAGCGTGGGGCTGGTGCGGGTCCTGGCCATCAGCCGCGGCCCCCCTGCAGGAAGTGCCGCACCTTGGGCGGACCCTGCTCGGCCAGCTCGCGCGGCGGGCCCAGCGCGGTCATGGTCTTGCTCTCGGCATCCAGGAACAGCGCGCGGTCGGCCACCGCGAAGATGCTGTCCAGCTCGTGGCTCACCAGCACCACGGTGCGGCCGTGCCGGTCGCGCAGGTCCAGCATCAGCTCGTCCAGCTGGGCCGAGGTGATGGGGTCCAGGCCGGCGGAGGGCTCGTCCAGGTACAGCATCGGCGGGTCCAGCGCCAGCGCGCGGGCGATGGCGGCGCGCTTCCTCATGCCGCCGCTGAGCGATGCGGGCTCGGCATCGAACTGCGCCTGCAAGCCGACCTGCGCCAGGCACTGCCGCGCACGCTGGACGCGTTGTTCCGACGTTAGGGTGGTGAACAGCTCCAGCGGCAGCATCACGTTCTCGCCCACGCTCATCGAGCTCCACAGCGCGCCGGCCTGGAACATGGCGCCGAAGCCGCGGCGCAGGCGGGCTTCGGTGGCCGCGTCGGCGCTGGTCAGCGCTTCGCCCAGGGGCTGGCCGGTGGGGCCGATGCTGACGTAGCGCACGCTGCCGGAAGCCGGCGCCTGCAGGCCGATCAGGTGGCGCAGCAGCGTGCTCTTGCCGCAGCCGCTGCCGCCGATGATGGCCAGCACCTCGCCGCGGCGGATCTCGAAGTCCAGGTCGCGCTGGATCAGCTTGTCGCCATAGGCCATGGTCAGCTGCTCGACGCGCACCAGCACCTCGGGCAGCGCGGCGGCGTCGTCGGCCACGGGCGGGGCGGTGGCGGTGTCCATCGCCTCACCAGCCCAGGCGCTGCAGCGCCACCGTCAGCGCCGAGGCGGCGACCACGATCCACACGATGGACTGCACCACCGACGCGGTGACCGCCTGCCCCACCGCCTGCGCGCTGCGCCCGGCGTGCAGGCCCTGGCGGCAGCCGGCCAGCGCCACCAGCAGGCCGTACACCGTGCCCTTGCCCAAGCCCACCAGCAGGTGCTGCAGCGTCAGCGCCTGCTTCACCTTGTAGGCGTATTCCTCGATCGGCACGCCGAATACCGCTGCGGCCACGAAGCCGCCGGCCACCACCGCCACCAGCGCGCCGTAGGCGGTGAGCAGCGGCGCCATCAGCGTCAGGCCCAGCACGCGCGGCAGCACCAGGTGCTCCATCGGGTCGACGCCCAGCGCGCGCAGCGCGTCGATCTCTTCGTTGGCCTGCATGCTGCCCAGCTGGGCCGCGAAGGCCGCGCCGATGCGGCCGGAGAGGATCACGCCGGTCATCAGCGCCGCCACCTCGCGCACCGCGCCCACGCCCACCAGGTCGGCGATGAAGCTCTGCGCGCCGAAGCGCTGCAGCTGCACCGCGCCCATGTAGGCCAGGATCACGCCGACCAGGCCGCTGACGAGCGAAACGATCGGCAGGCTGCGCGGGCCGGACTGGTCCAGCTGGGCCAGCAGGTCGGCGCCGCGCAGGTGGCTGCGCGTGCGTTCGCCGCGGCGGTGCAGCAGGCCGCGCCCGGTGCCGGCCAGCACGCGGCCGGCGGCCTGCAGCAGCTCGCCGATGAAGCCGAGCGTGGTGCGGGCGTCGTCCGCCCAGTGGTGTGCTGCCCGCCCGATGGCCGCGGTGGCGCGGTGCAGCGCCGCCAGCGGTCCGGCGCCGCCCGCCTCGGGGGGCGCCGGTGGCGCGGGCAGCGGAGCGGTCGGCATGGGCGCTCAGTCGATGGCCGCGGGCTGGCGCGGCGGGGTGCCGGTGGCGGGGGCCTCGTCGGTGGGCAGGTCGGGCCAGGGCGGCGTGGAGGCGGAGGTGGAGGGGGCGGTCCAGGGCTCGCGCCCGGCGAAGGCGTCGGGGTCGCCCACGGCCGCGCTGGCCTGCTGCGCCGCGCGGCCCAGGCCGGCCGACACCAGCAGGCCGGCCAGCATGGCCTGCACCGAAGGCTGCATCAGCTGCCGCAGCAGCCAGCGGCCGGCGTGGCGCGGCAGCGGCTGCAGCTGGCGCCGCACCAGGCCCCAGCGCCAGGGTTTCCAGATCATCAGCGCGGCGCCCAGGCCGGCGGCCGCCAGCGTGGCCGCCAGCGGATGGCGTCGGATGACGGGCGCGGCGTTGGCATGCAGTTCCTGCACCACCAGCTCACCGGCGCCGCGCCAGGGGTGGGCCTGCCACCAGTGCTGCGCGGCCTGCATCGCCACGTCCAGCACGGGCATGCCGGCCACGCGCCGCCGCACCCAGCGCCACAGCGCCTGCATGCGGCGCGGCAGCGGGCCGGGCGCGTGGTGTTCGTCGGGGGCGGGCAGCAGTTCGTGCTTCAGCTGCTCGCGTGAAGCGGCCAGGCGCGCCAGGGCGGCGTTGACGCGATCGTTGCTCATGATTGCCCGGCCTCGGCCATCAGCGCCGCGTCCACTTCCACCTGCTGGCGCAAGTGCGCAAAAGGCGCGGCCACGGGCCGGCTGCGCAGCGTGATCCAGCAGGCGGCCGCCAGGGCCAGCGCCAGCAGCGGCACCAGGGCCAGCAGCCAGGGCGCGGGCATGCTCTCGCGCGGCAGCGCGCCGAGCAGCAGCAGCGAAACGCCGCCGAGCATCAGCGCCAGCAGCACGAAGGCGCCGGTGGCGACCGACCACAGCAGCCGGCCGCGCCACAGCGCGGCCGCTTCAGACGCTTCGGCGGCCGCCAGTTCGGCATAGGCGCCGAAGTGCTCGGCCATCAGTTCAGGCCGGGTGGCCAGCATCTTCAACATCGGATGGACCATGTGAACCCCAGTGCGTGGGAGATGGTCAGGGAAACGCGCGGCCTCCGTCTGAAGGAAGCCGCGCGCTGCGGGTGCCGATGGGCGGTCAGAGTCCGCGCGAGCTGCGCGAGCGCATGGCCCAGCCCACCAGCAGCGCCACGGCGGCGCCGGTGGCGGCGGCGATCAGCACCGACTTCACCGGCTCGTCCTTGATGTAGCCGACGGTGCGGTCACCGGCCTTGTAGACCTGGTCACGCATGCCCATCGAGGCTTCCTTCGCCCGGTCCAGGCCGCGGCGGGTGATTTCCTCGACCTGCGCGGCGGCGCGGCTGAAGGCGGCGGGCACCGTCTCGCGCAGCGAGTCGACGCCGGATTCCATCGAATCCAGCGCGTCGTTGGCGACGCGGCGGGTGCTCTTGAGCGCGAGGTCGGCCTTGCTGGCGGCCTGGTCGGCGAGGTCGTTGGCGGTGGATTGCGCGGTGGTTCTGGAATTCATCTGCGGCTCCTGTGGGGGAAAGGAAGTGGGGACGGCCTGGGGCGCGCGAACCGCGCGCTAGCTTCTGCGGATGAGGCTCATCACGAAGCTGACGACCGCCATGATCACGAAGACGAAGAAGAGGATCTTCGCGATGCCGGCGGCGCCGGCGGCCAGGCCGCCGAAGCCGAACAGCGCGGCGATCAGCGCGATGACGAAAAACACGATGGCGTAATGCAACATCACGGTCTCCTGTGAAAAGGGCAAGGGTCTCGGGGACCCGTCTCTCAAGGGTCGCGGCGCCAGGTGCCACGATGAATCCATCGTAGGCAGCACGCCCTTTGCAAGCGGCAGGCCTGCGCCGCTAGGTGCTGTCGGCGCCACCGATGCCCACCCGTAGGAATCGCCCTACGGCGAAACCCGCTGCCGCCGGCGACAAGGCCTGTAGGAACGGACCTACGGCCGGCTGGCACGCTCCTCGCTAGACTGGCTTCTGGAGCCAACACAACGAGGGATCCTCATGATCCGCGTAGCGATCGTCGACGACCATGCCATCGTGCGCACCGGACTGCGCCAGTTCCTGTCCGAGCAGACGGACCTGCGTGTGACCGGGGAAGCCAGCAACGGCCGCGAGGCCCTGGACATCGTGCGCCAGGGCGAGGTGGACGTGATCCTGATGGACCTGTCCATGCCCGACCACGGCGGCGTCGATGCCCTGGCCGCCATCAAGGCCCGCGAGCCCGACCTGCCGGTGCTGATCCTCAGCGGCTTCCCGGAGGCGCACTACGCCACCACCCTGCTGCGCCAGGGCGCCAGCGGCTACCTGAACAAGGAATGCGATCCGAACGAGATCGCCACCGCCATCCGCACCGTGTACCGCGGGCGCAAGTACATCACCCCCGCCGTGGCCGAGCTGCTGGCCGACAGCCTGGGCGGCGACCAGAACAAGCTGCCGCACGAATTGCTGTCGGAAAGGGAACTCCAGGTCTTCCTGCGGCTCGCCAAGGGCGAGACCATCGGCCACATGGCCGACAGCATGTCGCTGTCCATCAAGACCGTCAGCACCTACCGCACGCGGGTGATGGAGAAGCTGAAGCTCAACTCCAACAGCGACCTGACCTACTACGCGCTGAAGAACGGGCTGATCCAGTAAGCCCCGATGGGCCGGCGATACCATCGCCGCCCCGGTGCGCCACGCTCGGCCGCACCTGCACTTCAACGCGGTACGCCTCACCTTGCGCAAAGCAGTCTTCTTCCTGTGGGCCGCGCTGGCCCACGGCGTGGTCCTGGCGGACACCCCGCCTCCCGAAGAGGCGCTGCAGCGCTTCTACGGCTGGGTGCTGGCCAATCCCGACATGTCCCTGCCTTCGCCGGCGGAGCGCCAGCAGCTCGAGGGCATGGTCTCGACGCGGCTGATGGGGTTGCTCGCTGAGGCGTCCGCCATGGAGGCCAGGTGCGTGGCCAGCGCGCCGGAAGGCGACAAGCCGAACGTCTTCGAAGGGGCGGTGTTCGTCGGCAACCACGAGGGCGCCACGGAAGTGGCCTACCGCCCGGCCAGGCGTGTCGCCGGCGGGGTGCGGCTTACCGTCGCCATGGTCTATGTCGATTCGCGGTTTCCGAAGGCGCATGTCCATCGCACCTTCGCGTGGAGCGACGACGTGCAGCTCCGGCGCTACGGCGAGCGCTGGCTGGTCGACGAGATCGTTCTTCGGCAGAAGAAGTCGCTGTCGAGCGTCTTGAAGGAATACCTCGCGCAGGGTGCGCGTGAATGCCGCGCGCCATGACCTGCGCAGCGGCACGCGGGTTGCGCGCGGCGCGACGGACCACGGGCTGAGCGCGCCTGCCGATTCCCTCGTGCCGTCGCCCGCGCCGGGCGATGACCGTCGCCCG